>NZ_JAQEQF010000005.1:0-224381 GCF_027698965.1 Clostridium fessum | reverse complement strand
GCGGCTTTTAGCTTATAGGGTACTTGGTATGGAGCGTTTACCTTCAAAGCCTCTCGGCTTATATTCATAAGTCAAATTCTCCGAATCATAGATGGTTTTTGATTGTAGCGTTTCACTATCAATGTTGAAATATTTCATAATAACACTTTCAAATTCTTCTTTTGGAATCTGATAAACTGCACTGACTGATAAGTTGTCATCAGCAACATAGGGAGCATATTGACCATTCACTTTTGGATAAAGAATGTCATACATATCATAGAAATTCAAATCCCCGAAATCCTCCTCACTCCAATCCACAATGAACATATTATTCCGTTCAAAGCTGATTGGGTTGAGATATTTCCGACTCAACTCCCTATATGTTTCATCCAATGGCTGTACCCGTAATGCGGTATGTTCCTCTGCTCCACTCAATGTAAGAACATATAATTCTTCTGAAAACCAAACACCGGAAAACATCAGGTAACCTTCTTCTGTATAATTCCAATACTCCGCTTGATAGTTTCCTATAACCTCTCTTTTCATATTTCCATTTTCATACTTGTAATAGCTTCTGACCACATCCACATTTCCGCCTTTTGTGTGCAAATCGTATTTTACAAATCCGCCCAAATAACTGATTTCAAGAATCGTTATTTCTGCTTCCTCCTGTGCATCCACCTTTTCGCAGAATTCCACTACCTTCTCTGGTTCCGTCATGTTAATTTGATTTCTGCTGTCAACTGCCGAATAGCCATTTTCTCCAAGACGATTTACAATACTACGGATTGTTTCCAAATCCGCTAATTTATTTTCTTCTTCTGCTTTCTCATAAAGATCAATGCAGACGCTTATAATTTCATCTGCATCCTCCTCTGATTCTTCCTGAATAGCCTGAACATCTATTACCGTTTCCGAAACTGTATTTTCTTCCGGGGGTGCATCACTGCACCCCGAAATACTAAGTATTAATACAAAGCTAATTGCTGCCAAACCACTCTTCCAGAACCAGGTTGTCTTTCTTAACAACATATCCGCTTCCTCCTCTTCCTTTCACATCTTCTACCATGCTAATAATCAATATAGGACGTTCTACCGTATCTTCTGCTGTAAAAATTGCAAACCATCCTAATTCCGTACCCGAAGTATCATCCTTCGATGCCTTGATTTCTGCCGTACCTGTTTTTCCTGCTAAAAGAATGTCATCCCGATGGGCTGCATATCCAGTTCCATTAGAATCATTCACAACCTTTTTTGTTCCTTCCAATACACGGCTTGCTGTCTCATTAGAAAAGGCTCCCGGAATCCAATACTCAGCTACTGCGTCTTTCTGATATACTAAATACGGCTTTATAACATTTCCCTCGTTACAGAAAGCAGAATAGATACATGCCATATGTAATGGATTCACCAAAACCTGCCCTTGACCGTAACCGCTGTCTGCTAACTGTGTTTCTGTTTCAATTCCCTCTGAATTAGAATACTGCGACTCTGCCATCTTAATCTCAAATGGCAGTTCCTCATTAAAACCAAGTCCAGTCAAAGAACTCTCCATCTCTTCTGAGCCAATCTTTAATGCTGCCTTTGCGAAATAAATATTGTCGGAATATATTAGGGCATTCTCTAAAATGACTGGTTCATATGCATGGAGTGTTGTTACATGATAGGAACCCCACGATGCATCCTTTTGCCAACTTAAGCCTACGTTGCCGTAATCTTCCATTGGATCGATTGCTCCTGATTCCAAGCCGACCGCTGCGGTAATTGGCTTGAATGTAGACCCCGGACACCACACTTGCCGGAAGCGATTATACATTGGCTTATTCTCATCCTCGTTAAGTACAGTCCACTGCTCACTCGACAATCCCATAATAAAATCGTTATTGTCATAGGCCGGTGTGCTGACCAAAGCCAATACTTCTCCGGTATAAGGATTCATGGCTACCGAGCAGCTTTTATCTTCCTTAAACTGCTCATGCAAGGAAACCTGTAAATCAGTATCTATCGTAAGCTGGATGTCCTGCCCATGCTGTACCAGGATACAAGCAAGTTCCTCCTTCTCTTTGCCTTCCGAGTTTACAATGTAAATCCTGCAACCGTTCTGGCCTTTCAGTTCACTCTCGAACAAGCTCTCCATTCCGCTTCTGCCGATTACACTATTGGCTGTATAGCCTTCTCCTGCATGCTCCTCTAAATCTTCCGCAGTAACACTTTGAACATATCCGACCAAATGTGCCGCTGCTTCTCCTAATGGGTATTCACGCACTTCAACATCAGATATCATCACTCCGGGAATCTCCAGCAACTTTTCATGCCTTTCTTTCTCCTTTAGGACTTCTTCATCTGGACTGATAGACATTAACTCAATTTCTTCCACTCTTGGAATTGTTTTAATGGGAACAAAAGAATCATCCTTTACCCACTTTGCAGACAGTTTCTTTTCTATCGCTTCCGGTGTGATTTCCACTAGTTCTGCAATCTGTGCGATTGCTTCCTCTCTGTTTTCCAACTTGCCCGGAACGATTCCAACCGAAGATGCTGTACCTTTTCCTGCAAGGACACGTCCGTTCCTATCCAGAATTTCTCCTCGTTCTGCCTGTGTAGTGGAAACTCTTACTTTATCTGTAGATGCCAGATTCGGAAAAATCAGGGAATCATCCCAAACTAACTGATATCCTTCTTCGTCCTTTAGGAAAAGTGCTTTATTCTCAAAGCTGATAGTTCCTGCAACTGTATCGAAAGAAGTCTGGTAGGTTACCGTCATTTGCTCCTCGTCATATGCAATAATCTGGACAGCTATATTCTGGACTTCTATACCTTCATAAATAGCTGAATTTCGAGTTACAAAATCCTCCTGACTGACATTTCCCGATGCCTCAATATGTAGCATTGCATACATTTCTTCATACTCCTGTTTTGGAATATGATCCATGTACTCCACCAGAAGTTCTTCCGGTGTCTTCCAGGCATTTTCCTTTGTTGCCAACATTCCTGCCACACATACTGCAGAAATTACCGCAGCTATTCCTATAACAGCAATCGCAATCCATAGGAGCCTGCTTCTTGTTTTCTTTCGCTTGTTTCTGCTTTTTCCTTTCTTCATATTGACCTCCATTCATTTTGCTTTGCTGATATGGTCATATTCTATTTTCAATGTACGCTATATCTTCAAAATATTACACTCGTAAGATTTTTAAGTAAAAAAATTTCTCTTTGCTGGGTATATCGTACTATGCATTCCTCCTTCCTTTTATTACATGCGTAAGATTTCGCAACAAAAAAATTTCGTCCGCAATCCTACTGCACTTGTGTAAATATTACATCAGTAAGATTTAGAAGTCAAGTTATCTTTATATAAAAAGGCTTCTGCCAGGAAGTATCATACATTTTCACAAAAGTGATACCTTTTAGCAAAAGCCTATTATTCAGCAGAGTTTCAAAACACCCCACTGCTGCGATATTCAAATGGTTCATTCATAAGGCTACAAAACACATATCCATTTTCGTTCCTTAATATCCCACAAACCGCAGAAAATCAAGGTTTCTTTGAAAGCAGACATACGGTTTCAATATTCCCCTGAACATTTATTTTATACTGCATAGCGAAAGTATGCAATAGGTTTTCAAAGTGGGGTAATGGTTTTATCCCCATAAAAAGTGGTTGACTAAATGTATTTTAGAATTTTTCTATATAAATCCCACAGCCTCGGTCCACAAAAACCACCCAAAGCACTCAATCCACGATGCTCATGAACATCTCTATCTTCAACCTCAAAGAGCCTATGGAAATCATCTCCCTCACCTACATAAACTGATTTGTCATAATTAAGAAAAGTAGACTTGCCACTAAATTGGTCACCTGTGATATCTATAATAATATATTTGTCTACCATCAGCCATGCATGAGATTGTCCGTTTCCATCCGGTTTACCCCAATATGTTCCACAGACATAATCTGTTTTGATACCTTTATCCAATAAATACTGAGCTAACAAATCACTCGTATCTCCGCAGCAAGCACGTGGAAATCTGCGATATATGCTGTCGTTATCAAACTCCCCTGCTTCCAAAGCCAAGTCAATCGCTCTTCGAAATTGGGTTGCGAACTGTTCAATTTCCTTCATCATACGCTCCTTTAACAAAACCGCTTTTGCGAAAAAGTATTCTTTCGCCAAAATGTATATCTCCCGTTCTCCAAAGCCTATCCCCTGGGGTAAACCTCCTGATATATCATCACTCTGCGGAAACAGAAACACACATCTATTTTATTCCCAAAATGGCGAAATCCTTTGATTTATTGGGCTTTTCTTGACAGAAGGCAGACTGTTTCCACATGCCCCGTCCACCCAAACAAATCCACCGGCCATGCTTCTTTCGCCCGATAACCGTGCTTTGCGAATACTTTCAAATCGCGTGCCAATGTATCCGGACCACAGGAAATGTAGACGACACGTTTCGGCTGCATCAGGGCTACCGCGTCGATAAATTCTTCGGTACTTCCGCTTCTCGGCGGATCCATGAAAACGACATCGGCGCTCTCGCTGCGGGCTGCCATATGGGTCATGAACCGTCCGGCGTCATTGCAGAAGAACTGTGCATTGGTGATGCCGTTCTTCTTCGCATTCTGCACCGCATCCCGCACTGCATCCTGATTCAACTCTACACCGATCACCTTGCCTGCGTGCTTGCTGGCGATAAGACCGATGGTACCAATACCGCAATAAGCATCCAGTACCGTCTCCTTGCCTGTAAGTCCTGCCAGTTCCATCGCTTTTCCGTACAGCTTCTCAGTCTGAACTGAGTTAATCTGATAGAAGGAACGGGACGAAATACGGAACCGGAGTCCGCAGAGTTCATCTTCGATATATCCTTTTCCATACAGTACATGTTCTTTGTCCCCCAGTACCATACTGGTGTTTCTTCCATTGATATTCTGAACAATGGTTGTAATCTCCGGATGCTTTTCACGAAGCGCCTTGACGAAATTGTTCTTCGACGGGAATACCGGGGATGCTGTCACCAAAACGACCAGAATCTCGCCGGTTGTGAAGCCGCGGCGAATCAATACATGACGCAGCAGACCGTATCCGGTGTCCTCATCAAAAACACGAATCTTGAACGAACGAAGCATACTCCGGATCGTCACGATGATCTCGTCTGCTTTCTGATCCTCAATCAGACAGGAATCCACCGGAAGAATCCGATGTGTCCCCTCTTTGTAAATGCCAGAAATTGGATTATTTTTCCGATCCAATCCAAATACCGCATGAACTTTATTGCGGTAATGATACGGCTCTTCCATTCCAATGATCGGACGAACCGGACAGACACCGCCCAGCAGTTCTTCCATGCGCTTCTGTTTTTCTTTTAACTGCTGATCATAGGTTAAATGGAGATACTGACAGCCACCGCACTCACGGTAAATCGGACATTTTGTTTTTCCACGCTGTCCACCACGAACCGTTTTCTGACCGTCTTTTTCCCCTACATTTCGTTTCCTGTCCCCATGTGTGCCCCATTTATCCTCAACTCCAGACACTTTACGAGCAGCTTTTCCCTGTTTTTCCCCATTGACTCCCACTTTTGCACTATTCTTGGAAAATCCAGTTGTTTTCTCCCCCCGACCAAACGATTTCTTTCCTTCCGTTCTTTTTCCATCAGAACCATTCCCTGCTGTCTTTTTCCATCCTGTTTCTTTCATTTTTTCTCACACTTTCTTTCTTCGCTTATCTTCTACGCCTCTCCCAACTCTGCTTCCGTCTTCACGCCCTTAAAATTCTTCTTCCAACGTTCTTTCTTAAAATGCACCGCGTAAATGAGTCCGCGCACGCATTCATCGGCTGCCATTGCGATCCAGACGCCTTCCAGCCCCCAGCCGAGCTTGCTGCCGAGCAACCAGGAGCCGGCGGCAGCTACGACCCACTGGAAGGTGATTCCGACCGTGGTCGGGGTCAGGACATCGCCGACCGCAATCAGGCATTTGGTCATAACAATGTTGACCGCGCGCCCGATCTCCAGCACAATCTCAATCACCAGAATCCGCCGTCCAAGCGCAATGATCTCCGGGTTGTCTGTGAAAATCAGGAAAATGTATTTACCTCCCAGGCACATCAGCACCGCCATCCCGACACACGCCGCAATCGCAACCTTCAATGTCGCATTCACTCGTTTCTGTATATCATTCAGACGGCGCGCTCCGATCAGGTAGCCCAGCACAATCTGGGTTGCCGTCGCGATCGCCATCGCATAAACATAATCAATATTGGCAAAAATCGTACAATATCCCTTGGTTACAGTAACCAGCGTGCCAAAGGAATTAACAATTCCCAGAATCATCATCTGGGAGAGATTGTACGAAAAACTTTCGACCCCCGTCGGAATTGCCAACAGGCAGAGATTTTTTAAAATCTGCACCGGAAATGGACGCAGATAACTCATTCCCATTTTGACGCGGTGGCTCTTGAAAAACATTCCGATCATCAATGCCAGACCAACTAACTTACTGATATCCGTCGAGATCGCCGCCCCGACCGCCCCAAGCTGCGGCATTCCGAACCAGCCGTTGATTAAAATCGCATTTCCCACAATATTCATGGCATTCATGATAACTGATATAATCATGACTTCCTTTACCATGGCAAATGCGCGGATCATCGCTGAGAAGGTCAGATAAAGTCCCTGCACCAGAATAAATGCGCCGACAATCAGCAGATACAGCGACGCCTCATCAAAAACCTCCTCCGGCACATGGATCGCCCGGTAAAGCGGCGTGTGCCCGGCAAAAACCAGAATCGTTGCCGCAAGACTGACGCCGCCGATCAGCACGATCGAGACCATGCAGGTCCGGGATGCATTTTTTTCATCCTGCGCGCCCAGATACTGGGACAAAATCACAGTAACCGCCGTCGATGCCATGCTCAGCACGATAATCACCAGGTTCATGATCTGGTTCGCATTGACAATCGCTGCCACCGAGGGCTGCGATACCCGGCTTACCATCATCTGATCAACGTTTCCGACCAAAAGCTGCAATAACAGCTCCACGAAGATCGGCAGCGACATCAGAAATAAATTCCGGTTCGTATTCATTTTGTCAATATCATTTTGATATTTCATATTTTCCCCTTACTTGTAATAATAGCAAAACAGCACATACAGCCGTCCAAACACTCTCGTATTCGCCCGGCTGTATGTGCCATTTTACACGATACTATATTGAATTGCAAGTGGAAGTCATTCTTTTTCCCTTACAAAAGCCCCCTCATTTTTAAATAATCCTTAATCAACTGAACCGCCCCGTCCACACCAATCTGTGTCGTATTGATCAAAAGGTCGTAATTCTCCGGCTTCTCCCAGTCGCGCCCTGCATAATAACGATTATAATCGCGGCGTTCCCGGTCGATCCGGTGGATATTTTTGAGGACATCTTTGTCCGCGTAGAGATTCCGCTCACGCACGCGCTCCTCGCGCACCTTGATATCCGCGTAGAGGAACACACGAATCAGTCCCTCGGTGCCGTCCAGCACATAATCCGCGCAGCGGCCGATGATGACGCAGGATTCCTCCGCCGCCAGCTTCCGGATCACTTCCGACTGGAAGCGGAACAAATTGTCGGCTGAAATGAGATCGGAACCGAACGACGGTGCGCCCTTTTCCGGTGTCAATGTATTGATAATCTTGTATAAAAGCCGGTTGCCCGCCTTCTCGTCTGCCAGATGGAAATAGCTCTCTTTGATACCGCTCTCATCTGAGTTCATACGGAGAATGTTCTTATCATAAAAACTGATCCCCAGATCTTCCGCCAACTTTTTGCCCGTATCCGCACCGCCGCTTCCATACTGCCTCGCAATCGTGATGATAATTTTTTTCTTCTCTGACATACCAAACCCCTCCCTTTATCTACAAGAAAATGCATGTTGCTTTCTATCTTCAGCATACCATAATGAGGGAATTTTTTCCATTCATTTTTACAAAAAGCACAGCAAAAATCAATCAAATAAGTCATTCTATTCTTATTTTCAGATAGTGCCTGTTTTTCAGCTTTTCTCCCCTACTTCACCTCCCTCTCATACAAAAGCACCGTCGGAAATCCCGCCTTCCGCAGTTCCCGTTCCATCCGCACGGCGTTGTCGAGATTTTTAAACGCACCGACCCGAAGCTTGAAATACGTCCCATCGTACACCAGAAATGCAGGGAATCCCATACGGCGCAGTTCTTCTAACTGCTGCTCTGCCAGCGATCGGATGCGGTACGCCCCCGTCTGGATCTGGTAATAATAGTCGCTCTCTTCCACCGGACGGCGATCCATGTCGTCATCGATTACATTTAGAATCCCAGATGCAACCGCCGCCGCAATTTCGTCAAACTGCGCGTCAAACCGCTTGTTATCCTCCGGATTGTCGATAAATCCGGCTTCAACCAGAACCGCCGGCATCTGCGTTTTCCGCAGCACAATCAAATCCGGGCGCTCGATCACGCCGAGATCCACATATCCGGTGCGCGCCAGCTCTCCCTGGATTGAATCCGCCAGCTGTTCTGATTCCCTGCCTGTCTTGTACACCAGCGTCATGACGCCCGAACCTTTTCCCGGCTCACTCGCCGCATTGCGGTGCAGGGAAACAAAATAGTCCGCGCCCGCCTCATTTCCCATCTCTGCTTTCTGGTAGGGCGTGTCATAGACGTCCGTTGACCGCGTGTAGACGGCATTCACCCCATTTTCCTCGAGAATCCTCCCTACTGCCAGCGCCAGACGCAGGGTATCGTCCTTTTCCATCCGATCCTCAAATACTGCTCCCGGATCTTTCGTTCCGCCGTGCCCGGCATCTATCATCACTTTCTTTTTTTCTTCCAAAAGAAAAGACTCCTCTCACATATCGTTGTACTACTACCATATGTGAAAGAAGTCCCAAAGTTTCCTGTTTAATTATTCCTCATACTCCCCGCTAAACACTTCCACCGCCGGTCCAGTCATGAACACGCGGTTTTTCTCGCGGTCCCAGCGGATCTGCAGGCAGCCGCCCAGCAGCTCGACCTCAACCTCATCCTCCGTATGCCCTGCCAGAATAGATGCAACGGCAACCGCGCAGGCACCCGTTCCACATGCCATTGTTTCGCCGGATCCGCGCTCCCAGACACGCATTTTTACGTGCGTGCGGTCAATAACCTTGACAAACTCGGTGTTGGTACGGTCCGGGAAACGCTTATGGAACTCGAATTTGGGTCCGATCGTCTCCAGATCCAGGGAATCAATCTCATCCATAAACAGAACGGCGTGCGGATTTCCCATGGAAATTCCGGTAAATTCGTACTCCGTTCCATCTACCTCGATCTTCTCCGGAAGCTCGGAAGTCTGCTCCGGCTCGCCCATATCGACGGTGACCGCCGTTACTTTGCCATTTTCGGCCTTCATATCCAGATATTTAATCCCGGACAATGTCTCAACAGAAATCTGCGGCTTGTCCACGATATGGTGGTCATACGCATATTTTCCCACACAGCGGATGCCGTTGCCGCACATCGCGCCTCGGGAACCGTCCAGATTGTACATATCCATGCGGCAGTCTGCCACCTCGGATGGGGTAATCAGAATCAATCCGTCGGAACCAATTCCAAAATGGCGGTCACTGACGGCAATCGCCAGCTTCTCCGGATCGTTTACCGTTTCTTCAAAACAGTTGACATAGACATAATCATTGCCAAGTCCCTGCATTTTTGTAAATTTCATCGTTTTTGCTGCTCCTTCTGCCTTTTTGATCCTATTGTAAAGGATCTTACGCCATTTTGTAAAGACTGATTACCATTTGTGCCGCCTCAATAAGGCTGACCTGGCTGTCCATGCTGCATTTCTGCAGATATTTGTGCGCCTCCGGCTCCGTCATCCGGTTCCGCTCCATCAAAATAGCCTTTGCGGTGTCGATCGCTTTCTGATCCTCTTCCCTGCGCTTCTGCGGCGGCTGGCGGCGCATCCGCCGTCTTTTTTCCGCCTGCGTCTGCTCAATCATGCGGACCGTTGAAACTAAATCTCCCATTTTAAACGGCGCCGGCAGGCAGACAATCTTTCCCATCGCTTCGCCGCTCCACCGGCTTGGGGAAGCAATGAGAAGCAAATCAAATCCCGGCGGCAGCTGGTCGGCAAGCTGCCGGCAGGTCATATCACCAAACCGGTAGCCGCTCACCACAATCCCGCTTCGCAAATCATCAGTTAACGCTAAAACCTGCGCGCCCGATGTGCAGGAGGCTGTGACCTGTATTCCATGTTTTACGAGTATATTTCTAATATTTCGTCCGTCCTGCGGCTTCGAAAATGCTACTATGATGTTTCCCACGTGGTCTCACCTCACTGCGATTTCGTACCCCCTAACAACGATACAGATATTCCGCTGTTTCCCAATCCGTCACATAGGCACAGAAGCGTTCCCACTCCTCTTTCTTGCCCTCGCCGTACATCCGGCAGAACTTTTCCCCAAATACACGGTGTGCAAATTCATTCTGATCCAGCTTCTGGAGCAATATCCCCAATGTCTCCGGGAACCGCGGCGCATCCTCATCGCCCGCTTCTTCATCCAGCACCAGCGCCTTCTCGATTCCTTCCAGTCCTGCTGCCAGAATCGCCGTCAGCGCCAGATACGGATTCGCAGACGGATCCGGGAACTGCACTTCCACGGAAATACGTCCGTTCCGGTCTTCCTTCACATGAACTGCCTTTTCACTTCCCTTTTCCCACACAGCCGCCGGGAACTCCGGCTGGAACACCGTGCTCCGCTCCGCCGCCAGACGTTTATATGAATTGACGGTTGGATTCGTAAAAATCATCATATCACTCAGATTTTTAAGCACGCCTGCTGCAAAATGCTTCGCCTGCGCCATCGCCTCCGCGCCCCGTCTGGAAGAGATCGACACGCCCACATGAAGCCCCGATCCGTCGCCGCTCATGTTTGGCTTCGGCATAAAAGTCGCATGCAGACCATGGCGTTTCGCAATCCGTTTGACCGCCGCCTTGAACGTCTGTAAATAATCTGCCGCCTCAATGCCCCGGCGCGCCGGAAGGACGAAGCTGTGCTGTCCGGCAGTCAGACCATGATGCGTGCTCTCGACCGCAAATCCTGCTTCCTCCAGGCTCAGAACCATGTCCCGGCGGACGCCCTCTGCCAAATCGATCGGCCCCGCGTCATAATACCCGGCAACCTCATGCGTCACCGTCGTCGGTCTCCCATCATCATCCGTGTGAAACAGATAAAACTCACACTGGAAATCAAAATCAAAGTCCAGTCCCATCTTCTCGGCACGTTTTACCGTTTCCTGTAAAATATGACGCGAATCCGTCCAGGACGGCGTCCCATCCGCATTGCAGACCTGGCAGATCACGCGCGCTACATTTTCCTGCCCGGAATCCCACGGAAGAACCTGATACGTTGATGCATCCGGCTTCAAGTACAATTCCACACTCTCGCTCTGGTCCGTCAGATACTCCGGCGCCGCCGCGCCCTCGATCCCAGCTTTCTGTAAGCCGCCGAGCGCAAACCGGTTGATTGCATACCCCTCTTTCATCGCTTTTTCCGCCTGCCTCCGCGTCATCTGGACCATTTTGCACTGTCCAAAAATATCGGTAAACTGCAGCTTTACCAAATCAACATCTTCATCAAAAAAAGGTTCGGATCGGTTCGTATTCTCTCCCATCGCCATTTCCTCCTATAAAAAACGAGGCAGCTGTCTCTGTTTCCAGTCAGCCCCCTCGCCCTCTTTTCATATACGCCCAAAATTTTCCTGCCTATACAGCCCCAAAAATTTCAAGCATACGTTTATGATCGTTTTGCTGTGTGAGAATGCCCCTGTCATTCTTTTCACAATTTTTATAAATAAAATATAGCAGTCCGATATTTTTCTGTCAAATACTTTTTTATTTAATCCGCAGCTGTTCGCTCAATTCATTTCCCAACTGGATATGTCCCACATAGCCGACCTCGCCGACCATGTAAACCATGCCGTCCTCCTTGATTTCCACTTCCAGCGTGCCACCCGGCATATGGACGTACATATGCGGATCGGCAAGTCCCAGGCGGTATGCCGCACTCGCCGCCGCGCAGGCGCAGCTTCCGGACGCCAGCGTATATCCAACGCCTCTCTCATAGATCTCGATCTGGATATTCGTCCGGTCAAGGACATTTAAAATCTGCGTATTGACCTTTTCCGGGAAATATTCGGATGTTTCCGAATGCTCGCCGATCCGGCACACCATTTCCTTCGAAATCTCATTCATCCAGATGACGCAGTGCGGATTTCCCATTGAAAGACAAGTCGTGACATACGGAATCTTTCCAAATACCATCGTCTGGTTTACCATCTCCCGCCGCTCGCCGGTCACCGGAATCTCATCGCTCCAGAACGTCGGATGTCCCATCGAAATTTTCACACGGGTCGCATCCTCGTTGAGATAAAAGACTGTCTCCTCGCCTCCCAGCGTTTTCCAGGAGATCGTCGTTTTCTGCACATATCCCGCGTCCCGCAGATATTTTGCAAAAATACCCATGCCGTTGCCGCTCTTCTCCGCCTCGCTTCCGTCCGCGTTGTAGATGTGTACATAAAAATCATTCTCCCCCAGATATGGACCCGCCAGAATGCCATCCGCGCCGATGCCAAAATGACGGCTGCACATCTTCTTGATATTCTCCGCATTCAATTCCAAATCATTCTTATTTGGATCAAACACCAGGTAATCATTTCCCATACAGTGATATTTTTCAAGCACAACCTGTTTCATCGCGATACCTCCTGCCCCTTTTAATCAATACCATAAAAATCTTTCATCCATGATTTCTATTCTACTTCCGTTCTTGAAATCACTTTATCATGCATATCCATTTATGTTTTGAATATGTCTGCATTTTCATAATATTCCATCTATGCTTTCTTTAATTTCAATTTTAGGAAAATATAGCAGCTTTTAATAGAAGAATCATGCTTTAAATATTGCATATAATGCTATATAATATGAAATAAGGTAACTGTTCAGTAGGTCTGCGCATTTACTACGCTGACCGTACGAAAACATGGGTCAGCAGGCAAAAATCCCATTGCCGTAGGCAATTTTTAATGGATTTTTGCGCGTGACTGTGAAGGTACTGAACAGTTACGAAATAAGAAATGAAATATCTGTGTTTCAAAACATATTTATCTCAGAGCAACATAACAAACTCAATGCATTTATACAAGTTCAAGAATGCCGAGATGGGAGTCAACTCACATCTGATATAATTTCCCGCAACAATCAACCTGCAATACACTCAAAAAAGGAGTCCCCTTATGTCAGAAAATACCACCCACGAATCCCCCGCCTACGAAAAACGCGGCTACCTCAACCACGAATTCCGCCTCTTCCACCTGCGCGGGCAGATGGATACACCGGTTGCCTACCACTATCATGATTTCCACAAAGTCCTGATCCTGTTAAATGGCGAAGCAGACTACATCGTGGAAGGCCGTTCCTACCACCTCCGTCCGCTCGACATCGTCCTCGTCGGCGCGCACTGCCTGCACAAGCCGGTCGTGCCATACAAAAGCCGATATGAGCGCATCATCCTCTACCTGTCGCCGGAATGCCTGGATGCATTCTCCTGTGCTGACTGTGCGCTCGACCTCTGTTTCCAGCTTGCCAGAGAACAGCAGTCCGATGTTCTGCGCCTCGGTTCCCTTACCATGACGCCGCTCTTAGAGGCGCTGTCAAGACTGGAAAATGCCTATCAGGCAGGTGGTACAAATGACAATGGCACAGACAATGCTAACTTTGAATCCCTTGGTGGCAGCAGTTATGGATCCGAGCTTCTTCTGCGTTTATTATTCCTGGAATTTATGGTACACCTTGATCGCGCCGCCTCCGAAAACCATCGGGAATACGTTCCGACCTCCCCTTCCGGCGAAAAAATTCTGGAACTCATGCGCTACCTCTCTGAACACCCAGAAGAAGACCACACCATCGACCAGCTCGCCGCCCGCTTTTACATGAGCAAATACCACATGATGCGCCTCTTCCGCCAGGAAACCGGCTACACCATTACCGAATACCTGACTGAAAAACGCCTCCAAAACGCAAACGAGCTCCTGCGCCGGGGCACCCCCGTCACAGAAGCCTGCTATCAATCCGGATTCCGCAATTATGCTGCGTTCCTCCGGGCATATAAGAAAAAATATCGCGATACGCCGCATAATTTATCCAGATTAAATTACCAAGAAAATTTTACTATATAATAAGGAAACTTCCCCCTATTCTTCCCTCCGGAATTTCTGAATCGACTCCATCAGCATTCTGAAATTCCGGATCATCGAATCAAACGCCCCATATTTATAAAAATTGATAAAGACAAGCCCCACCGGCACCGCCAGAATCATGCCTGTCAGCCCGCGCAGCTTAAATCCCAGATACAAAAGAAACAGCGTCATCAGAGGCGGCAATCCCATCGACTCCCCGACGATCTTCGGCTGGATGATCTGACGGACGACCTGCGTCAGGATGTAGAGCAGGATAAGCCCGGTCGCATACGCATACTCCCCCGCAAACAGTTTCACAACCGCCCATGGGAACAGCACCGTTCCCGTTCCAAAGATCGGCAGAAAATCCAGAATCGCCGTCAAAAACGCCAACAGGACACCGTAGCGGACACCCAGCACCAAAAATCCTGCCGCGAGAATCAGCGCCACCACACACATGATACGGAATTGTGCCAGAAAATATCCACCAATCAGTCCCTTTGCGTCCCGTTTCATATACTCGATATAGCGGAATACAAATGCCGGAAGATGCTCTTTCAGCCACCGCATGATGGACTCCCGATCCGCCAGAAACAGGTATGAAGACAGGATAATAATGACCATATTTACCAGAAGATTCGGAATACTCTTCGCCACATGTCCGGCGATCTGCACGGTCGGTTCCGCCGCCCGCGATACCAGTTTTCCAAACAGACCATCCAGATTATCCGAAAATGCCAGCAGCGGCGGTTGTAAATTCTGCGGAAAATATTCTGCAAGCTTCCGCCCATTCTGCAATGCATTCTCGATCTCAGCGATCACACTCTGATATATTTCCGGTGCATCCGCCAGAAAACTTCCCATTTCCCGGTAAACCAGAAGACCCGCCCCGTAAAAAAGACCGATCACGATCGCCAGCGCCGCAATAATGATCAGCATCGAGCCGTGGCGCCGCACCAGCTTCACGCGCCGTTCCAGAAACCGAACCAGCGGATTTGCTAAAAGTGCCAGAATCCATCCGACCACAAACGGCATGAAAAAATGCAGAAGTCTGGGACCTAAAAAGATGACCAGACATAAACCAAGGAGCGGAATCACAATATTCAGAATCATTCTAAAACATCGTTTCATCTCATCCTTTTCCTTTCCAAGACGATGATACAATTTCGCTATACCAGATTATAGTGTTCCGCAATCTTTCTGAATGCCGGAAGCGATCTCTCGATCTGTCCATATGATACGCAGTATGCGATGCGCACATAACCTGGGCACGCGAATGAACTTCCCGGTACTACCAGTACATTGTACTGTTTGCATACCTCGCAGAATTCCTTCTCATTCTCCACTGGAGATTTCACAAACAGGTAGAACGCGCCCTCCGGCTTGATGCAGGAAAATCCGCACTCTTTCAATCCGTTGTAAAGCAGGTTACGGTTGCGGTCGTAAGCTTCCAGATTCACATTCGCATCTACGCAGCGCTTGATGACTCTCTGCATCAGGGATGGCGCATTGACACAGCCCAGAACACGGTTCGCGATCGTTGCCGCCTGGAATACATTTGCGCTCTCATCCATCTCAGACGGGATTACCAGATAACCGATACGCTCGCCCGGAAGGGACAGGGACTTGCTGTACGAGTAGCAAACCACTGTATTGCGGTAATATTTTGTCACATACGGTACAACCGCGCCGTCGTAAGCCAGCTCACGATACGGCTCATCGGACAGAAGCACGATCGATGTGCCAAATTCCTTCTGTTTCTTTTCCAGAATTGCTGCAATCTTCTGCAGTGTTTCCTCGGAATAAATAACGCCGGTCGGGTTATTCGGGGTGTTGATGATCACTGCCTTGGTCTTTTCGTTGATCTTTTCCTCAAATTCAACGAGATTCGGCTGGAAATCCACCGTATTCGGAGATACAACCACCAGCTCGCCGTCATAGTTGCGGACATAGGAACCATACTCTACAAAGTATGGTGCAAAGGTAATGACCTGCTCTCCTGGATTTAACAGGGTCTTTAAAATGACATTCAAACCACTTGCCGCACCGACCGTCATCAGGATGTTGCCTGCGTGAAAGGAGGTGCCGAACCGGCGGTTTAACGACTGAGCGATCGTCTCACGCACATCTTCATAGCCTGCGTTGGACATATATCCGTGTACAAACAGGGAATCTTCTTCCTTTACGATATCCTGAATTGCCTGATTTACCTCTGCCGGAGCCGGTACGCTCGGATTTCCAAGGCTGAAATCAAACACATTCTCACGTCCATATTTCGCCGCCAGCTTATTGCCCTCTTCAAACATCATACGGATGGCGGAGTTATTTTTCATAAGCGGTATCATTTTTTCTGAAATCATTGGCTTGCCCTCTTTTCTGTAAAACTGATCCATGCGGCAACTCTATCTGTATACAAGCAGCACTTTAACTTACTGAATTGTCGTCTTTTTGTTATTATAGCAGATTTTATTTCATTTTTATATCTTAATCCATATATTTTTACCGCCCTGCAACCTTATGCGATACCAGAAAGGCCACAACCGCTGTCACCGCGAAATAAAACCATGTGGACGGATTGCTGAACCAGGTTGTGAAAAACGATAACAGCATGTAAAGTGCAAACTGTGCGTACAGAAGATAGGTAATCGGATTCTGCACCTGGCGCATCATCCGCATCAGCAGATACGCCGCCGCTCCTAATATGGCAGAAAAGATGAACACGCCAATTATGCCGAAATCGTAGTACGCATCATAAAACATCGTCAGCGTCGTCAGCTCTTCCTTCGTCACATAATACGGAAATGCCGTCAACGACGGAACCAGAAACTTGAGTCCCGTCAGCGTCCAGAACGGTGCCAGCATCTTCATGCCCCAGCTGTGCTTCACAAGTCCCTTGACCAGACAGTCGAAATTATCGTAATTGTTTGCAATATAGATATACGGCTGCGTCACAAAAATCGGCAGGTGCCGTTTCATCTCAAAAACCGTATTCAAGTAGGCAGTATCATGGCTGCGCGCGATCGTCAGCAGAATGTAGAGCACAATCAGCCCTGCCAGCGCAAAAACAACATAAATCGGATTCAGCTGGTGTTCCATCTGTATGTAGGTAATCAATGCCAGCAGTACCGCAAACAGAAGCTGGGAGCGCGACACGCACAGAAGCGGAATCGCCACCGCCGCTGCATCTGCCAGAAGCATACATACCAGCCGTCCCCGGCTGCGACCGCCCTCGATGCAAAAATAGATCACAGAGAGCGCCGGAACCAGCACACAGGACACCGTTAGATAATGAAGCCCGGTCACATGGAAATAGGAATAAGCATGCGGAACGCCCCGGAGCAGCAGCGGAATATAGCCCATATAGACCGCCTCGATCGCGAAACAGCCTGCCGATAGCGCCGCCAGCGCCACCGCGCAGAAAAAGACGGTTCCGGCATAAGATTCCAACCCCCGGCGCTGCACCGCGCCGGAATGACCGCCCACGCGGACGGACGCCTCACCGGAAAATGCTTCCAGATAATAAAAAGCCAGATAAAAGCCCGCAAACGCCGCCAAAAGTCCCAGCCACGTTCCCGCACTCCATGCCTGACTTAAATAACTAAGCTTCATACACGCCAGTCCCTGTCCACCTACAAAGGAAAGAGCGAAAATCCCCCGCAGATGCAGAAGATTTCCACTCCGGATATAGTCTGACGCATACAGATACGCCGCCGCCGCCAGAAGCCCTGCGCCGGATAAAAGATAATGGCGGCCAAGCGCCAGAAGCAGCGAAGCCGCATAGCAAACCAAATAAACGATCATAGTTTCATCCTATCTGTACGTCTGTACACATTCTTTTACCGCACCGGTTTTCCCTACTCGCCCAGCCCGTCATCAACTATTTTCAGCATCGCCGACAGAGCTTCCTCCTCGTCTTTTCCATCACAGATAAACTCGATCTCATCACCGCTCTTGATGCACGCCCCAAGCACGCTCAGGACACTCTTTGCATTGGACACGGTGCCACGGAACTGGAACTGGACAGAACAATCGAATTTTACCGCCTCATTACACAGGATTCCCGCCGGTCTCAAATGCAGACCAGTCGGGTTTTTTAATTTAATTTTTGCTTTTACCATTGTTTAACTTCTTTCTCCTCATTTGTGGATGGCATACCATGCTTTATGCAGCATTGCCGCTCTCTGCATCCACATTTTCTTTTGCCGAGCTTGCCCCGCTCTCCCGGTTGGAACTGCTCTGGCTGCCCGTGTCTCCACGGTCACTCTCGGTGCTTTCCGTCGTCTGGGCACTGGAGCTTCCATGTTCGCTGACCCGCACTGTCACAGCCGGCGCCGACAGCATCTTATACGCGTCCCCCAGCTGGAACTGCGCCGCTGCCGTGTGCTCGCCCAGTCCCATGCCTGATACATCGACCCGGATATTCATCTTCGCCGCCGACAGGCTGCTTAAATCCTCCTCAAGTCCCTGTACCTTGACTTCCATCTTCGTATCTTCGACGGTATAGCTGTAGCTGCTGTTCTTTCCGTTTAGAGTCACATCCTCCGGTTTGACCGTAAAGGTCTTCTCTATCAACTTCTCCACCTGTAGTGTCACGTTGATCGTCGTGCTGTCCAGTCCCACGATCGTAAGCCCGGACGGCAGATAATCATCCAGATCGATCTCGCACTCCACATTCTTCGTCGCGCCCTGCACATTAAGGGACGGTCCCTGAATCGTGAGCGTGCTGACCGATGCCAGATCCGTCTTAAGCCCCGCCACAGACACCGACTTGATATCCGTCTTCGGACCCGTATAGCGGTATCCATCCGCCACTTCACCACTGACGTCAAAATCAAGCGGTACTTCTTTTACTTTCAGGATCTGCATCGTATAAGAGGCATCTCCGCCAACCGTCTTGACAGAATCTCCCAAATCTGACAGCACATTTCCATTGGCGTCAAAATACTCCGGTGTTGCTGTTCCACCGACATCCGCCGCAGCACCGTCAATATTAAAACGGATACCCACGCTGCTGATCTGTCCGATCAGGGAGGTTGGTCCTTTAACCGTCACCTGGGATGGCACCATTGTCACCTTACCCGCCTCGTAACCCTCTGCCGCCTTGCCCTGAGGATACGCTTTCAGCGTAAATGCCTTGGTCTGCAGCGCCTCGGTCGTGATCTTGATGACCTCCGGGGACTTCACAACCGGCGTGGACTCCAGCAGTTCCTCATTGTTCACCACTTCCACTCGGATCGGGATCGCACCCGTCACATCATACATTTCCGATAAATCCGCATAGGCGTTGAAATCCGACGCCTTTACCTTATAATCATCCTTCGTCCGGATCTTGAAATTGATCGTCGCCGTTTTTTTGCCTACCACATCATAGGCAAGATCCGCCTGCTCCAGCACCTGATCGTTCGTGATCGTGACCGGAACCTCCCTCGTCGATACCTTGATCGGGTTCGCCACATTCACGACCGCCAGCCACACAAAGAAAGCACAGAACAGGGCAATCAGCTTGATCGCAAGATTATTCGTCAGCTTTTCTTTCATTTCTGCGTCTTCCCTTCCATATTCTGAAACGACCTGTGTTTTCCGTTTCCCGTTTTACCAGAACTGACAATATATCTCTCAGTTCATCTCCATCCTTGACACTCTTAAGCCGTCCGGACACAGCCACCGACACACGCCCTGTCTCTTCCGATACAACCAGCGTCACGCTATCGGTCGCCTCACTGACTCCGACTGCCGCACGGTGTCTGGTTCCCAATGCCTTGCTGATATCCATATTGTCCGAGAGCGGCAGATAACAGGTCGCCGCCGTCACACGGTTACCGCGAATCACGACTGCGCCGTCGTGCAGCGGCGTGTTGTGCTCAAAAATATTGATCAGAAGCTGGCTCGTCACGATACCATCGACCTCGATGCCCGTCCGCTCGATCTCTCCAAGCGGCGTGCCCCTCTCGATGACGATCAAGGCGCCCGTCTTGACTTTTCCCATCTCAAAACAAGCACGCACCAGCTCTGCGATCGTCTTTTCGCTGAAATCCTCATTTTTCTTCGTATCATCCGTTGAAAACAGCGTCGTCAGCACGTTCTGGCTTCCGATCTGTTCCAGTGCTTTCCGCAGCTCCGGCTGAAAAATAACGATGATCGCCGTCACCGCAATGTACGACGTCTTTTCCAGAAGCCACAGAATCGTATCCAGTTCCAGGATCGCAGCTGCCAGAAAGAATGCAAGAATAAAAATAATACCCTTCAGAAGCGTCCACGCCCGCGTATTTTTGATCCAGATCAGCATTTCATATACCAGAATTGCTATAATCGCGATCTCTATTAAATTTTTAAAGGTTATCTTCGGTACGAACGAGATCCACGAATAAATCTCCGCCAGTATCTCTGCCATTCTTTTCCCTCCCTTTCGGGCTGCGTTTCTGTTACCAGTCACGTACATATGACCCGTCACGCATTTCTTTTAACAACAAGTTTCTTTTATAAAATAGTCTATCTTCTCTTTACTTTATTGATTTCCTGTACCTTTACATCCGTCCTCGAGATCGCAATCTTTGGAACCGCTTTCACATAGTAATAATAATCGTCATCCTCAAACTGCGTGTACTCAGTCCGGCTGTAATCGACCGAAAAAACAAACAGCTGATAGATCAGCGATGCAATGACCGCACCAATCATTCCCACAACCAGTTCCGGCACGGACACCGGAACGCCAAAGCGGAAATCGCCGATAAACACAACCAGAATCTGTAAAATAAGGCCAGCTCCGATCGCGATCCCCCAGGAGTAGTTGATCGACAGTTTCTTGAGCACACAGACCGTCAGCGCCCCCAGGCAGCATGCCGCAATCATGACAAGCATCGCCGGGTTTGCCAGCAGGTTTTTGATGACCTGCGCCAGCATCTGCGTGATCTCAGTCTGCTCACTGCCCGCCAGGAAGCTTCCGTTCTGCTTCACATACAGAATCACGTAGTACAGAAAAATCCCGCAGCTCATCGGAATCACCGATACGAGGCTTCCAGTCAGTCCGAGAATCATCGGGACTGCAAACGGCACCTTCAGAAAAAACAAGATCGGCGTTACAATCAGGTACGCGCTGTCACCCGGCTGAAATCCGTAATACAGCAGCACCACGATCAGAAGGAACACCAAGGTGATGAGCGCCACTTCCATCGATGCTGCAAAGAGCTGTGCCAGCAAAAAAATCCCAATCAGAAACGCAATGGCTCCAAATGGGAGAAATGCACATATAATTCCCGCAAACAGCGGCACCAGACCGCCGCTCAGTTTCGGCATCAGTCCGATGTTCTGGTTAATCAGAAACACCGCCGCAAAGGCAGTTATAAAACGCAGGAATGCATTCACAAATGCACTGTATCTCGCATAGAAAGCCTTGAGTGCTTCTTTCCCTGCAAGGAGTCCTCTCATCTGCCTCTCCTCTCTCTCTCCATTTTTCTGGCGCGCCGGTGTATATCGTAGCGCTTATCCAGATGTTTCAGTTTCGCTATGTAGATCCGGTTCATCTTTTCCTCGTACTCATACCGCCCGCCATACACGATGATCGTCAGCACGACATACAGAAAAAGCCCCCCGAGGTATAAAGCTCCTCCTCGAAAAGCCAGTCCCTTCAGTTCATCCATTCCTATCGAACTCAGAACTACTTCTACATTAAATAATATCCACATTCCAAAGAGAAGTATGCTGCACAATGTATAGCTTATAAATCCCCGGAGCAGATTGCGGCTGATATAGTCGCTTTTAAAATACTGATTGACTGTTTTCATCTGGGAAGCATGCTTCTTCTCAAACAGTGCCAGTTCGGTCATTAATTTTATCTTGTCTTCGTTGAGCATACATGGTTCCTTTTTTATATATGCCGCGGCTTCCGGTTCAATACGTCCCGTTTCTGAAACCGCTGCGCCAAAAACGCATTCTTCCATAAATTATAACATAACTTTTTTCTCTTGGCGAGGGGGCGGGGGGATTTTTCATAGGTTTTTCATAAATTTGTAAGGGATTGTCAGACATCAAAAAAGAGCTCTGCCGATCACACATTTTCGCATGATCGGCAGAGCGTATCAAGTCTGTTTCATTTCCTATTTGACTGCTTCGCCGCCATCCCAGGCGCCGTCTGCACCAACCCGGTAGCCGTCCGGGGTCTGTGCGTTCTGGTACATCGATCCAAGCGGACCTCCTGTCACTTCTGCAAAATAGTACCATTTTCCATCAATCTGTCTCCAGCCGGTCAGCATCTCGCCGCTGACCGGATTCAGGTAATACCAGTGTTTATCGCCCGCTTCATCAAAATGCCATCCCGTTTTCATACCGGTATTCGCATTGATTTGATACCAGCGGTTATCCTTTCCATCCTGTGCCCAGCCGGTCTTGATGTAGCCGTCTGCGCCAAACGCCCACCAATTTCCATTGATGTTCGCCCACGCAAACATTTCACGCTGATTGCCTGCTTCATCAGTTATCCAGCTTCCCACTGCGCTGGAATCATCTTCATAGGTGAATTTCCAACCTGCCGCATCCTGCTGCCAGTTGCCCTTTGCCGCTGGTCCGGAAGCAGCCGAAGTCTTAGAGGAACTACCCGAACCTCTGGAAGAGGACGAACCGGAGCCGCCAGAAGACGATGAGCCAGAATTACCAGAACCATCGCTGGCGCGGTTCGTTACCGTAAGTGCGCCGTTTACAAACTGAATATCATAATTTTCAGAAGTAAGTCCCGACGGAACAATCGCATACGTTCCCACCGGGCTGTCGGCTGTATACTCACACGTAAATTGAAGCGTACCGCTTAAAACATCCGCATCGTCATTTCCTGCAAATCCGCTGTAAATTACCGTATATGCCGGAATTTCTGATCCAACTGTTACCTGCTGATTCACCGCAGTCACACGCAGCGGCGCTCGCTGGATTTCGAATGTATATCCGGCACTGCCTTCCTTATAATTTTTACCCGCTTCTGTGGCTACACGCACCGTGTACGTCCCTACATCTGCCGGAACTGCTGCCAATACCTCTGTGCCACTGAGAATCGTCATCGTCATATTTCCGTCGCTGTCAGAAATAATCTGCGGCAGAATCGCCTGAGCGTCATAGATTCGGTTCAACTGTGCCAGATTTTCCAGTGAAAATTCTGGTTCTGCCTGTTCCACGGTAAGTTTTCCCGGCAGATACTGAATCGCATAATTTCCATTCTTGGCAGTCAGCCCGGACGGAAGAATATCATATTCTCCCACATCGCTGCCCGCCGTGTACGCGCAGTCATATGCTACACTACCTTCCAGTACCTCCTCAGTCTCGTTGTTCACAAAACCGCTGACTGTATAGCTGTATTCCGATGCTGCCTCTTTATAGGTAACTTTTTTCGCCTCCGCCGTCACAATAAGCTTCGCCGGGGCAATCGTGACCTCAAAGCAGTCCGTCACCGCGTCATGATTCGACGCCGTTGCCTTATAATACACAGTGTGCGTCCCGGCATTCTGGAACTCCGGAACCTCGGACTGTGGAGCTGTCTCCAGTGCATCTTCTGTCTCTGCATATACAAAGGTTATCGGACTTCCATCCACCGTTGTACCCGTTGTGGTAACATCGGCTCTCTGCGCGGTTCCATTGTAGGTGAGTTCTGAAATCTGCTTAACTGATACATTGGTAATCTTCGCGTTTTCGATCTTTGCATCTCCAAACTGTTCCGCATAGAGTCTCGTCTGTGCCAGTTTGTAATTTCCTTCCAATGCCGAATTTAACTTTATATCAACTACATGCACTCCCGTCGTTCCTGCTTGCTCAGATGACCACACAAAGGTTCCCGTGACTGCACCCGCCACTCCGACTGCCGTTTTATCTCCTTCTGGAATCTGGTTTTCTTCCGCTGGCACCAGTTTTAAGGTACCCGACGCATAACTATTTCCATTATATGTCTTGCTATCCACGGAAGCAATCTCCGGAACAAGCCATGCTTTTTCTACGCGAAATTGCGCTGGAGCGCTTTCTACCGCGTTATAATTCAGGCTGGTTCCAATCCTTGCCTTCACATACCACTCGCCTACTGGATTCTGAGGATTCCACGAAGAATACTCTCCGTCCCGCTCCTGGCTGTACAGATAGGTAACACCTCCGCTTGTGTCTCTCGCATCTTTTATCTGCGGCTGCGGCGGATTTCCATATGTAACCTCTTCACACTCGACCGTAGCGTAATTGCCTGAACGGTTAATCCGAACCTCCCCAAAATATATTGGTTCACTCTGTGCTTCCACATTTTCTCCACCGGTACAGGTGACTCCCAGCGAATATTGACCATATGAAGCAGTTAGATCTGTGGTCGCATTGTAAAGACCATCACTATTTAGCGGTACTTTCTCCTCAAGCGCATCCGTAGTATAGAGCTTATAACCAAGCACTCCATAGCCGGAAATGGAATCATTTGTTAAAAACGGAGGAATTTCTTCCTTTTGGGTTTCATAAACAGCCCACTCCTTCCTACTAAACCAGTTCGGATCCAGTTTCGCCTTTTTGATCGTAACATCGACTATATAAAGAGCCTCTGCGCGCTCGATTCCAGGTTTTTCACTCGTCGTCGTGACAAATACCCCATATGTTCCGGCGTTTACTGGTCGTTCGGTTTCAAAGTCTGACGCATAGGTGTCGTCGGAGAGTTTCTTTTTGAATTTGATTGAATCGACTGTAAAGTTACTATTTCTCCGATTTTCATCATTCGGTGTAATGTTAAATGTAGATGGATACGCCTCTCCATTATATGTGGTCTCCAGCACATCTGTATAATGAAAATCATCCGCTGTCAGTGTGCGTGTAGTTGTTTTAAATGTAAGCTTCTGCACGCTGGAATAGTCAGCATTATCGTTTTTCGCCGCCAGATAGTAAGTATAATCTGTGCATGGCTCTAACTCTGTGGCTGAAATAGAAAATTTGCCGTTCTCTACATCCGCTTTACCTGCACCTGTGCCCGCATTGAACGAAGCTTCCAGTTCTGCCGCACTTATAGTATCTCCAAACCGAGGACTCTTTCCATAATAAACCGCCGTGCCGTCTGTCGTACCTGTAATTAGTGCCGATGAAGACGTAAGGAATTTTGCATCTACACTGGTATTCAAAGCTACGTTGTAGAAAGGATAAAGCTGAGTATTGCGATACAAGCTATTCTCAGTTGTTACCACATTTCCATACTGATCCTTCCAGCCATCATTTGTCATTCCATCAATCACTACTTTACTCGGAGTTCCACCCGGTGCAAGGTATTCTGTATAAATCGGAGTGCCTGCATTCTTATTTTCGTAATAATCCAGTCTAGGAACTGCCTCTATTTTTTTCCAATAGATACGTATATCCGCCTCTGTATCGCTCACTGTATTATCAATGACAAAAATCGCACCGTTAATATTTAGTTTTATATGATCGAGGAAGTTTCTATATCCGACCTTTTTTATCGTACACAGTTGAATGGAGTTATCATCTCCCGCGCCCTGTGGACAAATAATCGAAAGCTCGTTTCTGTCTGCCAGCCATGATTCCGTCAGATCTATATTCATGTCCTGTCTTCTCTCAAGCTGGATCGTCTTAAATGGTATTTCACCCTTAACCTCGAATTTTTCGATGATGTTGCTTTCTTTCGCTCTAAAAGATACATCCGCCGTCGTACCAGAAACTGAACCACCTGAAATTACAGTTTTACTTGAAGTTCCTCTGCTAATTCCATAGTTTCCTCCCGAGACTGTGCCTCCCGTCATAATCAGAGTCGCACTGTACGCACTACTGCCTGGACGATCCTGATAAATAGCTATATTATTCAGAGAACGGATCGTTCCCCCGTTTACATTTACTAGCATCTCGCCTTCTGCCCGGACTGCATAATGGGGTTCTGTACCCGACGACCGATCCTCTATCAGCGCATTTCCACTCACTTCCAAATCCGCTTTCGTCAAATAGATCGTACTGCCGCTTGTGCTGATAACTGAACCGCCTTTTACCCGAATCTTACCAGCTGTATTGCCATCAAATCCAGCCGCGTCCATGTATGAGTCCAGCGTACCAGTGCCGAGAAGACGGCATCGTCCATCCAGCTTACCCCTTAAGACAATCGTTGCATTTTCTCCTGTATCAACAGTCACATTTCCACTGAATGCCTGATTTCCAGAACCAAATGTCAACGTATAGCCCGGCTCTGTATCCGCATCTAAGATTGCAGACAGAATATTATTCAGATCACTCTGGCTCGATGTGATGGTTTCTTCCTTTTCTGCTCCATCAACCTTTACTTTATACGTCACATCTACCTGACTGCTGTCTGACGCAGAAGCAGTGACCAATACATCTGTTATCTCCCCGCTTACAATCGTTGGCGGGAGTGATGTTTCATCAAGGACGCGGATATAATTGCCATACTTCATAGCTTTATAGTTATCATATGCCCCCGATGTACCTACCTCAAAAATCGTTCCACTCGCTTTAAACTGGATATCTCGGAATAGCATCGAAATATTATTTTCTGTTCCCTTAACCCAGTTAAAAAACGGAGAAATCTTCTCCAAATTTGAGCCACCTGTTGAAATAACAAATGGCTTTTCAAAAGATGTCACACCTGTAGCATCCAGTGTTTTAGTCGCCTGTGAGTAATACATGGAAGAAGCTGGTTTTCCATCCGGCGCTGATGCTGTAATATCAACTGCTCCAGATAAAGCCACCTCACATCCATCACTGCCTAAAATACCATAAGCGGCTCCTGCTGTATTCTTTGCGGATATGCTTCCCCCGCTTACCGCCAACTTTGAATTTTCATTTAAATAAATAGCATAGCTATATCTGTCATCCGAAGATTCCGAATTTATCGTTCCCCCCTGGATTTCTACATTCGGAACAATATGAATCGCACCATTCAGCGTGCCATCATTCATAATGAATGTTGCATCTCCTGAGCCTTCGATTGTTCCGTTCACGGTTCCGTCCTGCATCGTAAATGTAGCATCCCCCATGATCGAAACAGCGCCGTTTACTGTACCTCCTGTCATTTCATAATCTTTTTTTATAACTAATGCCTGTACTTCTCCCTGGCTACAGATATCTGCTCCACTCACATCCACATTGTCGTTTTTTTCAATGACAAACGATGCATTGATATTCTTTTTATCAGGATTTGTAAATGTCACCGAAGATGTATCCGGGTAATTATTTTCATAGAAATATCCTACGCCTATATCGGCATGATTATTAATGGTCACTTCTATATCCGGCGCATCGATTGTGAATAAAGTTCCTCTGTTTCTTCTATAAGAACCATATAAGTCAATCGTACAGCTTTCTTTAATTATAAATGAACAATTATCCTCATTCGTATCATTAATTGTTAATTTGATTTCTCCTTGTTCATTATAATTTTCTTTACAATCCTGAATTGCATCGTTAATCGCCAATCCATTTTCTTCTTTTGAACTGTATAATGACTTTGTGCCAAGTGTTTCTCCCCTTATCGTAAAAACTTTAAAATAGTACCTATCTGTCTGCTCATACTGCACCGTATACTCCGGCACCGTCTGGCTCAGCTCATATGCCGCCACCTCCGGATCCCCAATCAATACGCAGATCTCCGGTATCTCCTCAGATGTATACTCGATGCTATTTCCGTCCTCGTCTTCCTCCGGCAGAACTGCCCGGTAGACATAGACTGCCCCGCTGTACGGCGCATTCGCCTCTTCATAGTCCGCGAATGTCTCATCCTCGGTCTCGACCGGATTGCCGTCCTTGTCAAATTCAGAGAAATATTCTTTCAAAGAGATACCACTCTGAAATTCTGGATAAACACTCTGCTCTGGATCTAATTCCCAGGTGATCCCTTTCAGTTTCCGTTTTTTCTCCCGGCTGCCTGTTTTCGGCTGGTCGGTCTCATTTGCAGACTCAACCTCATCCCCAGACTTACTTTTATCTTCAGACTCCATCTCATCCGCAGACTCGTCTTCGGATTCACTTTTCTGCTCAATACTCATTTTCTGGACCTTTTCTTCTCCGGAACCATCTTCTTCGTCCTCTTCCTCACTGTCCGCTTTTTCTTCCCGAGCCGTTACCGTCAGGGTATCTGGAAAGCTGATATCGCTTTCCGAGCTTCCAAGTGCAAGTCTCTGTCCCAGAATTTCTTCCGGAAGTTCCTCAAATCCGGTCACGACCAGTGTGGAGGGCTCTGCCTCTTCCACGTTCTCCGGCACTTCCGGCGCGATTTCTGCAGAAATCTCTTTTGGAAGTTTCTCAGCTGGTTTCTCAGTCAAGTCTCCGGCTGGCTTTTCTTCCGGGTTTTTCTTAGATTCGTCTGTATTTAACTCCCCCCCTGGTAGATTATTAGCTTTATCACCCGATTCTTCCGATTTTCCGTCCGGCTCGTCCTTTTCATCCCCGGATTTCTCAGTCGAATCTTCTTTCTCAGACTTGTCTTTCCTCGGCTCTCTCTCGTTTTCTGACGTTTCTTCCTCTTTCGAAGCGCCTGAACCCGAAGTTTGTCCACCGTTTCCGCCCGATTCTTCCGAGTTCTCTACTTTTTTCTCTGCTTCGTCTGTCTTTTTCTCTCCGCCGGCGTTTTCTCCACCTTTTTTGTTTACATCGCCATCTTCGCCGTAATCTTTCGACTTATTGTCGCGATCCTGGCTCTCCTTTTCTTCTGTTTCACCGCGATCTGCCTTTTTCGCATCAGTGGAATCCTCCTCCGATACGGACACAACCTCTGCCTTTACCTGCAGATTTGTTCCGCCGCCATTTACCATCAGCATCGCCGCCAGCGCTGCCGCCGGTACTCGTTCATACCATTTCCTTTTTATCATACGCGTCTTTCCCCTCCTGTATATAAAATGGTTTTGTCAGATATACGAACTAATATTTTCTCTCATTTTATCTTACAGGCAAACAATTTCAATAAAAACGACACAAGATGCCAAAATACGACACAAGATGTAAAAACTATGCCTTTTTTGCTTCTTTTTATGTTATGATACTTTTATGATATTAGGATCAAAAGGTTCGAAGCATGCGTAAGCAGCCTTTTCCCAGACAATCAGAAGAAAAGAGGGATTTTGTTTTGAAAATCGCGATTGTAGATGATTTGAAATTGGATGCCGAACAATTATCGCATCTGATTTTTTCTTATATGAAGGAGCACCGTATTCCTACTGCTGCACCAGAAATATTTCCAAATGGTGAAACATTTCTCGCCAGCTTTACCGTCGGTTCCTTCGATATTGTCTTCTTAGATATCTATATGGATGGATTAAGCGGAATGGAAACCGCCCAAAAACTCCGCGCGCTGGATGCTTCCTGCCGGATCGTTTTTGTCACTACTTCGCCGGATTTTGCAGTGGACAGTTACGATGTGAACGCGGCTTTTTATCTGCTAAAACCGGTTACGATGGAGCGCGTTTCAAAGGCGCTGGAACGATGCCATCTTTCCGCCGACGAGGCGGAGGTTTCCGTTCTGGTTCCCTGCCAGGGAACAGAGCTTCGCTTGCCTCTGCATCAGATATCGTACACAGAATATCTGAAGCGGCGGATTCTGGTGCACATGCGGGATCGGAGCCAACATGAAATTTCCATGAATCAGCGGGATTTTTCTGCCCTGCTTTTGTCCTATCCTTGGTTTTGCGATTGCATCAAGGGGGTTTTAGTAAACCTGGAGGATGTCGATAAGCTTCTGGAAGACCGTTTTCTGATGAAAAGCGGCGCCTCCATTCCCATCAGCCGCCTGAAATACCGGGATGTCCGGGAACAATATATCCAATATTCGTACCATTTAGTCCGGGGAGGTCCGCATCTATGATTGAATTATTTTTTAATGAATTTTTGAGCACTTTTCCGTTTCATATTCTGGCATGTATTCCATTTCACAAAAAACTCCGCCATTCTCCGTGGAAAACTTTTCTCTGGGTCTGTGGATTCGAACTGGGCTATCTGCTTCTGTTTCTGTTCCTGATTCAAAGCGGTTTGTCCAGTGTATGGGTGCAATACCTCGCGCTCCCTTGCTTTGGCGTTTTATTTAAGCTGATGGTAGACGCCGAGAGCGGAATGATTTTATTTCTATATTTATTTATCATCGATTATCTGTTGGTCGTGCGTGCCGCCGCTTTCTGCATCTGTCAGGCGCTCTTCGGCTACAACTTTTTCTCCTGGGAGACCGGGCTGGTTACCTTTCTCCTCGTTTTGTGCAGTATCTATTTCATGGCAAAAGCAATGACCCGGACCGTCGAGGGGCTTTCTTCCGTATCAATCCCGTCTTTCTGGAATACAGCGTGGCTGCTCCCCGCTTCTGTGACCCTGATTCTTTTGCTTTTAACCGGAAATATCCGAAGCGGTACCATCACAGTCGCCGCACTGCTGGCGCGGTTCATGCTTTTGATCTGCATGTTTTTAATCAGTCATTTCATGATCCTGTTTATCCAACAGCTCAGGGAACAGCTGGAAGCCAATGCCCGCAGTGAGGCGATGGAACGTCTTTTGCAGATCCAGCGTGACCAGTACACAATGCTCCAGTCCCGGATCATCGAAAACCGCCGGGCGCGCCACGATTTCCGCCAGCATCTTCGGGTGATTCAGGACTGTGCCAACCGCGGCGATTTAGAGGATCTGAAGTCATACCTCGCAGACTACGAAAAACAACATCCGACTCATTCGGACCGCGTATACTGCAACAATTATGCGCTCAACGCCATTCTTTCCTTCTATGCAGATAAGGCGGAAAGCGCCGGAATCCAGTTTGACATCCACATTCAGCTGTCCGATCACCCGGTCATCCCGGAGACGAAACTGTGCGTGCTTCTCGGAAATCTGCTGGAAAATGCCCTGGACGCCTGTCAGACCGGGTGTTCCGGCTCTGAAAACACGCCGCCTTTCATCCGTCTCTCCGCGGTGCAGACGGGTACCTCCACCCTGTCCATCACCACGGACAACACCAGCGCATTCAGCCCTACCTGGATGAATGAAAAACTGGTATCGACCAAACCTGCCGGAAGCGGCATCGGAACCGAATCGATCCGCATGATCGCCGAACAGTACCACGGCGATGCACGGTTTGAATGGTGGGACGGCATATTTTATGCTTCGGTATTGCTGAACCCATAATGATACAAAAAACAGATATCCTCTTTTTATATAATGATGATTAGTAACTGTTCAGTAGGTCTGCGCATTTACTGCGCTGACCGTACAAAAACATGGGCCAGCAGGCAAAAATTCCATTGCCGTAGGCAATTTTTAATAGATTTTTGCGCGTGACTGTGAAGGTACTGAACAGTTACGATGATTATAAATTTTCTGCTATCTCCCTACATAACCGGTTCCTGCAGCACGGTTCCCTCCGGGAATGCGGTACGGAACACGCGGCGCACCAGCGGACCTGCTACAATGAGCTGGAACGGAAGCGCCATGATGATGTTCTTCGGAATATTGGTCAGCCAGATGATGAGCAGCTGGCTCCATGCGCCGGATTTCACGCAGGCTTCCAGACCGCCATATAAGGACATAACAAATACCATCGGAACGACCATGCAGCAGGAGATCGTGATTACTTTACGAAGTGTGCTGCTCTCCGGTGATACAAAGTAACGGAACGCAATTCCCTTCGCCGGACCGGACACGATGAACCAGTCAAACAGAAACGCATACACGAATGCAAACGGGAATCCGATCCATCCTTCGCGGATCGTTTCCAAGGATAAATGTCCCATATGAAGGGTTACATTGTACATACTCATCCAGAGTACCATCGTGAAACACATGATAACGGAATAGATAAAACTTTCTCTCTTATTTCTTGGCATTTTCATTCTCCTCCTATAAAATAATTGCTTCTATCCAGATGCAACGGCAAATCAGTCCGACACACCCACGCACAAGATGCTGTCCGTGATAAATTTCACAAAATAAAAGGCAGCAGAAATCGGAAACTCGTTTCGATCTCTACTGCTGTATGCAATCTCACTGCGTTTTTTCAAACTATATTCGATTTGGGTTACGGTTCGCTATTATAACGTCTTTTTTCCATTCGTGTAAGCACTTTTTTTATTTTTTCACAATTTCATCATATTGAACGATCAATTTTTTTTATTTTTTATTCCGCTTATGCAACTTGACAAGAGCTGCTTTTTCAGCTCCCCTTTCATTTTTTCCGAATTTTTCCCTAAAAACAGGCAAATAGATATTGACAATACTGCCTTTATTCGATAGAATGTAATAGTATGTTTACATTGAACTGTCCGTGTCCAGGCTTTAATGCAAACCAAATACAAAATGAATTACGAATCAAAATAAAAGAATTTATGATGGAGGTACACTACATTGGCTAACATTAAATCCGCAAAAAAAAGAATCTTAGTTGCAGAGACAAGAGCTGCAAGAAACAAGGCTATCAGATCCAAAGTTAAAACTGCTGTTAAGAAAGTAGAAGCTGCTGTTGCTGCAAAAGATAAGGCTGCTGCACAGGCTGCATTATTAGCTGCTACCAGCGAGATCGACAAGGCTACTTCCAAGGGCGTATACCACAAGAATACAGCTTCCCGCAAAGTATCCCGTCTTTCCAAGGCTGTAAATACTCTGGCTTAATTATCCAGAGCGGATCTTTCGAATTATATATTAAAAATTAACCCAAATTAAAAAACCATTATTCTGTGGGTGTGACAGAATAATGGTTTTTTGTTGCTTCTTTTCCAGCCGGGTCCGGCCGAAGAACCGCTGATTCTGATGCTGGCACTGCCCTTTAGAATCAGCGCACGGAACTTCTGGGCTGACTGATCAGCAGCTCCACCGCCAGCCGGTCGCCCATCCGCCCGGTCTTGACTGCCCCCTCGGCATCCACGCAGGTCTGCACATAGGAAATGAGCTGTTCTTTCGTAAATGCCGCCGCCTGGCTGCTGAGCTTTCCGGCTACGAACGGAGGTACTTTCAATTTCGAGGCAACCGTCCCCCGGTCTGCGCCGGACGCCTGCAATTCTCGCACCAGCAAAAGCTGGTTAAACTGTCTGGCAATCAGGAACAGGATCCGCATCGGCGGCTCCCTGAGTGTCAGCAGGTCTTCGTACAGATCCATCGCCCGCTTCGTCTTTCCCGCCGTGATCGCCGCTACCATGTCGAAGATCTTGTTCGTGATCTGCACGGTCGTGATGACTTTCACATCCTCTGCCGTCACTACCTCACTGCCCATCGTGTAGGAAATGAGTTTTTCCAGCTCCATCCGGATGTTTTCCATATCATCGCCGACGCGCTCCAAAAAGAGATTCATCGTGGACGGCGTGATCTTCCGCCCATTCTGCGCCAGGATCGTCGCCGCCCATCTGGCGAGCTGCGCGCTGTCCTGCCGCTTCATCTCCGCAATGTGACCCAGATCCTTGACCTTTTTGTAGAGTTTGTTTCTCTTATCGACCGCCTCCTCCACGAATACGATGCAGGTCGTGTCCGGCATCATCGGCAGATACTCCGCCAGCGCCTCCGAAGAAGTCTTGAAAAATCCGCTGTCCTCGATCAGAATCAGACGCCGCTCGCTGAAAAATGGCATCGTGTCCGCCAGACTGATCAGCTCGTTCACATCCAGCCCTTTTCCCTCGAAATAATTGTAGTTCATCGTATCATCGCCCGAGATCGCCGCCCGCAGCTTCTTTTTATAACTCTGCTTCAAAAACGCCTCTTCGCCGTATAGCAGATAAACCGGCTTAAATGTGCCATTTTTGATGTCTTCATTGATCGTCTGCATTAACTCCGTCCCCGCCTCCTGGTTCTATTCGATAAAAACGGATCCATTTTTTCGAATGACTGTCCATCCGGTTACTTTCCTGTCTATTTTTTCACTTCCTACTATTATAAACATTTTTCTAAAATGTTGTCTACTGTAAACCCATAAAAAGAATAAAACAGCAGCTCCTTTTGTTGCTTGAAATTTTTCCTTGGTTCACTTTCAGTCAAAACCTACATTACCATCCCTAGCAAAAGATAGACCGCATACGCTACAATCCACGCAATCACGCACTGCGCCACCACGACAAAGCAAGCCCATTTTCCGCCCAGTTCGCGTCTGACCGATGAAATCGCTGCCACGCACGGCGTATAGAGCAGGCAGAAAACCAGCAGACTGACCGCTGAAAGAGGGGTCAGAATGTCACGCAGGCTCTGAGTCGTCCCGAACAGAACCGACAGCGTTGATACAACACTCTCTTTTGCCATAAATCCGGTCAGAAGTGCCGTGCAGACACGCCAGTCGCCTAATCCCATCGGCGCAAACAGTGGTGCAATCACACCAGAAATAACCGCCAGAAGACTCTGCTGGGAATTGGACACAACATTCAGGTGCAGATCAAATGTCTGAAGGAACCAGATTAAAATCGTCGCCACAAAAATAACTGTGAATGCTTTCTGCAGGAAATCCCTTGCCTTTTCCCAGAGAAGCTGGGCGACATTGCGCGCCCCCGGCATCCGGTAGTTCGGAAGCTCCATGACGAACGGAACGGCTTCACCCTTAAATAAAGTTGTTTTAAGAAGCATTGCCATCAAAATTCCCATCAGGATTCCCAACAGATAAAGTGCAATCATAACAATCGCCCCATGATGCGGGAAAAAGACAGCGGTAAAAAACGCATAAATCGAAATCTTGGCGGAACAGCTCATAAACGGAGTCAACAGGATCGTCATTTTTCGATCCCGCTCCGAAGAAAGCGTCCGGCTTGCCATGACTCCTGGTACCGTGCAGCCAAAGCCAATCAGCATCGGCACGATGCTCCGTCCGGAAAGACCGATCTTTCGAAGCAGTTTATCCATCACAAACGCCACACGTGCCATATAACCGCTGTCCTCTAAAAGCGACAGGAAGAAAAACAGCGTCACAATGATCGGCAGAAAGCTCAAAACACTTCCGACACCATTGCACACACCATCGATCAGCAGGGAATGGAGCACCGGATTGATACCTGCCGCTGTCAGCGCTGCGTCTGCCCGCTCTGTCAGCCATCCAATCACCAGTTCCAGACCATCTGAAAGGACCGCGCCAATCACATTAAATGTCAGCCAGAATACCAGACCCATGATTGCAATAAATGCCGGAATCGCCGTGTAGGTTCCAGTAAGAAGACGGTCAATCTTCACACTTCGCTGGTGTTCCCGGCTTTCCCTCGGTTTGACGACTGTCTGCCTGCAGACTTTTTCGATAAAACCAAACCGCATATCCGCAATCGCAGCTGCCCGATCCAGCCCGCGTTCCTTCTCCATCTGGCAGATAATATGTTCCAGCGTCTCTTTTTCATTCGTGTCCAGATTCAGACGCGCCTCAATCTCCTCATCGCCTTCTGCCAGCTTCGATGCAGCAAAGCGCACCGGAATACCCGCATTCTGCGCGTGATCTTCGATCAGATGCATAATACCATGCAGGCAGCGGTGCACCGCGCCACCGTGATAATCCGCATCACAGAAATCCTGCCGTCCCGGTTTCTCCTGAAAATGCGTTACATGAAGCGCATGATCGATCAGCTCTCCGATTCCTTCATTCTTTGCCGCTGAGATCGGGATAACCGGAATCCCCAGTTCTTCCTCCAGTTCGTTGACACGGACAGAACCGCCGTTCTGGCGCACCTCGTCCATCATATTAAGCGCCAGAACCATCGGAATATCCAGTTCCAGAAGCTGCATGGTCAGATACAGGTTGCGCTCAATGTTTGTCGCATCCACGATATTGATGATTCCCTTCGGGTGCTCCTGCAAAATAAACTGACGCGTCACCAGCTCCTCATTCGAATATGGCGATAAGGAATAGATTCCTGGCAGGTCGGTCACTTTCGTATTTTCATGTCCGCGGATCGTGCCATCCTTCCGGTCCACCGTCACACCCGGGAAATTCCCCACATGCTGATTGGATCCGGTCAGCTGGTTAAAAAGCGTCGTTTTGCCACAGTTCTGATTACCTGCCAGGGCAAACGTCAGAACGGTGCCATCCGGCAATGGGTGTTCCTCCGCCTTTGTATGGTATTTTCCACCTTCTCCGAGTCCAGGGTGATCGATCGCGCGCGCCATCGGAATCCCATGTTCCTTTTTGTCCGCTGCTTCGGTTCCTGCCTCGCGTACATTCTCAATCTCTATCTTCTCTGCATCCGCCAGGCGCAACGTCAGTTCATAGCTATGAATCCGCACCTCAACCGGATCGCCCATCGGCGCATATTTTACCATCGTAACCGATGCAGTCGGAATCAATCCCATATCCAGAAAATGATGCCGCAGTGCACCTTCTCCGCCAACTGTCCGAACGGTTGCAGTTTTTCCTATTGATAAATCCTTTAATGTCATTCTCTGCCTCCATCTCTCTTCATTAGTCAAACTCATTGTATGTCATCAGACTTCTACATCCGCCTGATTTTGAAGCAAAGCATAGAGAGAAAAATACTATTGAAACTTTTTCTCAATTATGTTTCCAGATAAGTCTATTGTACTTTAGGGAATTTGTCAATCGTTGGAATCTTTAAGAATCTACCAATCAGAAAAAAATAGAAAAGATAAAAGAAAAACAGCAAGGATGAATCATCCTCACTGTCTCAAAATAGCTGGGCTACAAGGATTCGAACCTTGAAAATGACGGAGTCAGAGTCCGTTGCCTTACCATTTGGCGATAGCCCAATCTTTTATTTCATAGCTGTCTCAGCCACATTTATTATTATATCATAAATTTTTGTTTCGTCAAGTATTTTTTTCAAACACTTATGTTTTTTTGAACAATTATAATTATTTACCAGTTCGAAACATTTTACAGTCTCGTAATGCCCCGGATATTTTTCCGTCACGAGGCTTCCTGCAAATAATTCTAATGATTCTTAAAATTCCTGCTGCCCGAACCAACTTCTGGTAACTCCAGACATATCATGGTTCAGGTAGCAGGAATCATATATCCTCATACACTCCGCTTTAATTAGCTGACTCCGCATCTGTCTTCGTTTCTTTTTCCGTCTGCTTTGTCTCCATCTGACTGTACTCTGTCTCCGAGTGCGTGCTCTCTTTTACTGCTTCTGTCAGTGTCTCCGGCGCACGGGATGTCTCGGACGGCTTTGTCTCCACTGTATCATCATCCGCATCGTCGTCATCCTCATCAATCAGATCATCCGCAATATCCGGCGTCTCGAAATAGCCTTTTACCGTACCAAAGGAACCGCCGTCCCGCACTGCCACTCCGCTGAGCGTAAACGTGCACTCCGTATTGGCTGGAAGCCCTTTGACGTGAATCTCACAGGAGGTTCCGCCTGTGTCCGTGATTCTCGCCGAATAGCTCTGACCGTCCGGATCTACCACCGACACGGTCGGATTTTTCCATTTAACCTTTTCCTTAAAAACGATGTTCAGCGAACCGCTCTCGTAGTCCACATAGTCAATCTTCGCTTTCTTGCCTCCCGAATCGACTTCTTCCTCGTCCTCATCTGCTGCGGCGGTTGTCTCCACCGGGCGTGCGGCAGTCGATGGCTGTTCTGCCGGCGTCGGTTCATTTTCCGGCTGACCGGTGCTTTCCACGGTCGTCTCCGCTAAGGTTTCTTCCTCGGTCTGCGGAAATGTCACCTCATGAACCAGAGCCGCATCCGTCTCAATGGTGCTGTCCGTCTTCGAATAACCTACCGTATAAGCACGCTCCGCGATCTCCCGCGCAATCTCTTCCATCGTCATACCGGCGAATTTTTTCATATCATTTTCAGCCAGGTCGTTATCCCGGATCAGCTCCTGCAAAAAATACGCTTTTCCATAAGAAATATTGTATTTCTCCGCCAGATCCTGAATCTCCCCGGTTACCTTCATCCGCTGGTCATAAACAACCGCCTGTACCGCGTGTTCCTGCAAGGAAGACTCTACATCCCCTACGACATCCTGACGCAATGATGACGCCTTTTTCTCATTCTCATTTGACACGGTAACCAGAATCGCATTGTCCAGTTCATTCAGATAACCATTCCGGACCATCGAACCGATCAATGCGTTGACCGCAATATCAAGGTCTACATTTTTCAAATTCATATCATCCAGGATCGTCTCCGCATCCTCATTAAGCGGATTCGCCTGCAATACTTTCTCGTTCCGGTTGACGGAAAGCTCAATACTCGGATTGACATCGATGCCAATCACCGAATCGACACGGTGATTCTGGTAAAATGAAACACCGCCTCCTAACACAGCCACACACAGGCAGGCGGCTGCTGCCATCGCCACGGTCCGCATCCGGCGGTACATCCGTACACGGCGGGATGGTTTTACATAGATCTCCTGTGGCGTCGAGAGATCGATTTTATCGAATACGTTGGGAGTCAGGGCATCCATCGCCGATCGCAGATGTGACTCAATCTCATCCTGTTCCCACGCTGTTTCAGAGTGATCGGTCAATGTACTCCCTCCTCTCTCAGGTGTTTTTTCAGTTTTTTCATAGCACGGTTGTACTTGGAAAGCACCGTTGCCAGCGGCATCTCCAAATCTGCCGCGATCTCACGATGTTTTAACCCCGCTGATGTCCGCAGAAGTACAATCTGCCGTTCTTCTTCATTTAATATTTTGAGTGCTGCGTGTAATACCATCTTATCCGCAGCATCCTCTATCTGGGGACAGAATTCCCCTGTCTCCATCTCAGAAAGATCCGAAAGCCCGATATCCGCTTCATGCTTCTGGTCACGGAAGCGCATATAGCAAAGATTTCTAGCGATCGTAAACATCCACGCCAGCGGTTTGCCCTGCGACTGATAGCTTCCAGCCGAAGTCCAGACCTTTAAATAAAGCTCCTGCATGACCTCCTCAGAGTCCTGCGGATTCCGCAAAATCGATAGAATAAAACCGTATATAGTTTTATCCGTATTCTGATAAAGCTGCTGAAATGCCGCCTTATCTCCCTCTGCCACTCGCAGAAGCAGCTTTTCATCGCTCATCTTATCATAGGCGACCGGCTCTTCCATGGTCGTTAAAAGCCCCGTCAAAAACATGGACGAAATTTCCTTTCTATATAACTTAATGCAAAGAAACCAGTTCTTATTGCATTTGTTATGAATTTTTTCTGATTTCTGTCCAGCTCCTCACGGCAGCTGGCAAAAATCAATGCAGCTTTATTCATACTCGACCCGTTCCAGAAAAAGCCCCTCCGGCGGCGCCGTAAAACCTGCCAGCGCTCGGTCACAGGAAAAAAGCGCCTCCGCCACTGATTCCGGTGTCCGCTTATGAAGTCCTACCTCGATCAGTGTACCGGTCAGGATTCTTACCATATTATATAGGAAGCCATTGCCACGAAAATGCAGTTCGCACACACTTTCCTGCATGGTCAGCTCAATAGCAGTGAGATTCCGCACCGTCGATTTTTTCATCCGTTTCAACGAACAGAATGCTTTAAAATCGTGCTCACCCGTCAGATACGCAGCCGCCCGTCTCATAGACGCTATGTCCAGCGGTTCCCCCAGACCGTACACATATCGGCGCTCAAATACATTTTTCTTCGCTGCCGTCTCAATCCGGTAGCAGTAGGTCTTGGAAACGGCATTTAGACGGCTGTGAAAACGCATTCCTGCCTCCTGCGCCGATAAGACAGCGATATCATCTGGAAGATAGCGGTTCATATACGCCTTTATCTCCTCTGCACTCATTTCATCACAGGATGACGGCAGATGAAAATTTGCCGTCTGCCCCCAGGCATGGACACCTGCATCGGTCCGCCCGGAACCGTGTACTTCAACCGGCTGACCTGCCATTTTTTCAAGAATCTGTTCTAGTTTTCCCTGAATTGTCTTGTCTGTATTTCCCTGTTTCTGCCACCCGTCATAGCGGCTTCCGTCATACTGCAGGGTGATTTTTATATTTCGATCCGGCATATTTTTTCTCCATGTGTTATCCATTTTCATTCTTTTTTATTCGTAAATATATCTGTCCCGCCGCCAGATACAGCAACGTTCCGGTCAGCGCTCCTGCCATATCCAGCCACACATCGCTGATCTGACCAGAACGCCCCTCGGTAAACAGCTGAATCGTCTCATCCAGAAATGGAACCGCAAATATAGCGATGCGGTGGATTTCCAGCCATACAGACCCGCACGGTGCCATCGCACGCATTCTCCCAGTCCTATCTTTCCCATCAGCCGGATCCTCTGTCCACATTTCTTCCAAAATAGCTCCGTTCACACGCACACAGAGAGCACTCTGCCGCAGCAAAATCCCCAATCCTGTATACTCAATAAAATGAGCACATTTGCGCACAATATGCTCGGTCAGCCATGGTACGGCTATTCCGGTATCTGCTGCCAGCTTCTGCAAAAGCCGGAGAACCCGTCCGCTCTCCGCCGATGACTGCACTGCCGGGCGCATGGAATTGGAGTAGATAAATAAAATGTATAATATTAAGATCACATGCCAGATCCATGCCATTCCCAGTGCTTTCTGTTTTTCCCGGATATTTTTTCCTGTATTCATCTATCAATCCCTGTATTCGCTTGACTCTTCTATGCGCTTACGCCTTTACTGCTCTGATTTTAAGATTCCGCTCGCGTCAATCCGCTGTACCGCCAGCGCGATCGCATCTTCATCCTGCACCAGCGCCATCCGCACATGTCCTTCTCCCGATGGACCAAACGCACTTCCCGGTGTCACCAGAACTCCCGTTTTTTCAAATAACGTTTTTACAAATTCCATCGAATCGCTAAATCCAGCCGGAATCGGTGCCCAGACAAACATCGTTCCCTCCGGTTTCTCCATCTTCCATCCGATCGATGCAAGACCATCACACAGACAGTCACGCCGTCTCTCATAAGCAGCTCTGGTCGAAGCCACACAGCTCTGGTCACCGGTAATCGCCGCGATCGCTGCCTTCTGGATCGGCAGGAACATACCGTAATCCATATTGGATTTCAACGTTTTCAGATGACTGACAACTTCCTTATTTCCCACGCAGAAGCCGACACGTGCCCCCGCCAGTCCATAGGTCTTTGACAGGGAATTAAATTCCACTCCGACTTCTCTCGCTCCTGGGAAACGCAGAAAGCTTCCGCAGGTTCTTCCATCAAATACCAGTTCACTGTAGGCGTTGTCATGCAGCACGATAATATCATATTTCTTTGCAAATGCGATCAATTCTTCATAGAAACTGTCCGGTGCCAGCACTGCCGTCGGATTGTTCGGGTAGGAGACAATCATAAATTTCGCTCTCTGTGCCACTTCCTCCGGAATTTCTTTCAAATCAATGATGTAGTGATTTTCTTCCCGCTGCGGCATATAGTAAAGCTCTGCCCCCGCCAGCGACGGACCATCCGCAAAGACCGGATAGCACGGATCCGGCACCAGAACCACATCGCCCTCGTCCACGATCGAAAGTGCGATGTGCGCCAGTCCCTCCTGGGAACCAAGCAGAGAGCAGATCTCCGTCTCCGGATCCAGTTTCACCCCATAGCGGCGCTCATACCAGTCAGACACTGCCTGCAAGAGCGCCTGCTGATCCTGAATTGCATACAGGTAATTCTCCGGCACCAGGCAGGCATCGCTGAGCGCTTTTAAAATATGAGGTGCTGGTGCAATATTCGGCGCGCCGATACTCAGATCTACGATCGTCTCTCCCTCTTCCAGCTTTTTCTTCTTCATCTGTGCCAGCATGGAGAATACGCCCTCGCCAAACCGGTCCATTCTATTTGCAAATTTCATCTTGTGTTGTCCTTTCTTGAAAGAAATCTCCGATTTTCTTTCCTTTTCTATTTCTATTTTTATCTCTATGAATCCTCTTTAAAACTCTAATAATTCCCATCCGCCCGATCACTCTGTCAAATGACTTATTCAACCAGTTCCACCAAATCACATCGAACTGCCCTCGCTGAATCTTATCAATCCAGCTTTGCATCATCAGGCTATATAAGTATTAATTATAGTACATGGATATGGGAAAGTAAAGGGAGGATAACAGCTCTCGACAGCTATTATAACTTTTCAAAAATGTTGTAAAAACAACGGACTTTTCTGTGCCGGACGATTATACTTATCATGTACTTAAGAAAACAAAAAAATCAAAATAGATGTTCTGACATATCTCATCCTTTCATGTATGAAAATCGGTCAGATGCACACGAATAAGAAAGACGAGGAATTTATATGGTACGAAGAATTGTAGAAATTGATCCGAAAAAATGCAACGGCTGCGGTCTCTGCGCTTCCGCCTGTCATGAGGGCGCGATCGGCATGGTGGACGGTAAAGCAACCCTTTTAAAAGATGATTACTGTGACGGTCTGGGCGACTGTCTGCCAGCCTGTCCGACTGGCGCGATCTCCTTTGTCGAGCGCGAGGCTGCGGCTTACGATGAGGCGGCAGTCCAGGTCCACATGGCAGCACGCAAAGCAAAGCAGGTATTAGAGGCAAACGCAGCGGCAAATGCATCCGCACGTTCCGAAGCAAAACCGGCGACACCGGCATTTGGCGGATGTCCTGGATCCATGAGCCGTTTCCTGAAACGTCCTGACACAGCTGCTTCCCATGCATCCTCAGCAGCCACATCCACAGGCGGTCCTGGCATTGCTGCTTCCGCTATCACACATGACAATTTTTCTGAATCCGCTGCTTGTGACCATTCAGAAAACACCCCAATAAGCGCTCTGTCCAACTGGCCAGTTCAGATCAAATTAGCCCCGATCCGCGCCCCGTATTTCGACGGTGCCAAACTTTTGGTCGCTGCCGACTGTACCGCTTACGCATACAGCCGCTTCCATCAGGACTTTATCCATGGTAAAATAACTTTGATCGGATGTCCAAAGCTTGACAGCATCGACTACTCCGAAAAGCTGACCGAAATCATCCGCAGCAACGACATCAAGAGCGTGACCGTTGTCCGCATGGAGGTTCCGTGCTGCGGCGGTATCGAGCACGCCGTGAAAAAAGCCCTGCAGGAAAGCGGAAAATTCATTCCGTGGCAGGTGACGACGATTTCGATTGATGGAAGAATCTTGGACTAAATTCACAAACAACTTTTATGTTCACCCATCCGCAGATTCTCTTTTCCTAGGAATCTGCACATTATAAACAACTATCATTTTTTATTATGGAGGAGGAGCACCATGGAATACCCATATATCAAAAACATCACCCATGAAAAAGTTCAGACTTTAACCAGTCTGGTAAACGCCGAGGACGGTCAGATCGTCAGCAAGACTCTGGCACAGAACGAAGCTGTCAGCGTTACTCTGTTTGCATTTGCAAAAGGCGAAGAAATCTCCACCCATGATTCCACCGGAGATGCGATGGTGACCGTTCTGGAAGGCACCGGCCGCTTCACGGTCGATGGCGTCGAGCACCTGGTTCACGCAGGCGAAGTTCTCGTCATGCCGGCGAAAAAGCCGCACGCCGTTTATGCACCGGAAGCATTTAAATGGATGTTGACGGTTGTTTTCCCATTTAAATAAAGACTGCGCTCAAACTCTTTTTACCATGCAGCCCGACTGATAGCAGCCCTTATCCATTTATTCCAAAACAGGCATACCGCAGGAATCCATGCATGATTTTCATCCTTTTCTCTGCGATATGCCTGTTTTTCATTTTATAAGCACATGGTTGTGTTCATTTTTCCAGTTAATCTCCCTTCAACAGATATGAACAGCAGCTTCCAGCTTTCATTATTCCACATACTCATGTGTCTCCACCCACTGCAGCAGCTTTTCAATCGCCGGATTCGGGTTGCTCTGACGCCATGCGATCTCAAAATCAAGCTCTTCCGGGCTGCCGTCCGCGCGGAGAAGCGGAACCACTACCAGATTCCGCGCATTCCGATAATGGCGGACGGCATATTCTGGGAGAATCGCCACGCCAAATCCCGCTGACACCTCCAGAAGCACCGTCTGTACCTCCCGTTCACGCGCCACGATATTCGGTATAAAACCGCCCTTATTGTAACAAATCAATACTTCTTCCGCCTCATCGTTGGAACGTCCCTGCGGCTGCATGATGATAAAATCTTCCCGCGCCAGGTCACGGTACATCAGATGGCTCTCTCCCGCCAGCGTATGTCCCGGATAAAGAACCGCCATCATCGGAAACCGTTTGAGGAACCGGTGCTTTAAATCCTCGTAATTCTGCGTGTACAAAGACAGATTAAACGCAAGATCGCAGGTTCCATTATCTAACAGCTCATAGAGCGCGCTCATATTTTCCCGCAGCAGATGAATCGAAATATTCGGGTACGCCTCATGAAAACTTCTGAGCGTCTCCGAAAAACGACTCTGCTCATATCCCCGGATAAATCCGATCGTCAGCTCCCCAGCTACGCCTTCCGCTGCCGTCCGCGCGAGCTTCGCCGCCTCCTCGGCGCGGACCAGAATCGCCCGCGCCTCGTTCAAATATACCTTTCCTGCCGCCGTCAGCTCGACATGGTGCTTGTCCCGCACAAAAAGCGGCACCCCGATCTTCTCCTCCAACGACTGAATCTGCAGCGTCATCGCTGTCTGCGAAATAAAACATTTTTTCGCCGCCCGCGTAAAATTCAGCTGCTCCGCCGCCGCCACAAAATATTCCATTTGTTTTAAATTCATCTCATTTCCCCATTTCTATATCCTATATGTAATCGCGTCTTTTTGATCGAGCAAAAAAATGAATCATGCCGCCCAATTTACGGGCTTTCGATCTGGCTTTTCCTGTTTCGTTATAAGTTTCCCTTATTATAATATCTGTTCTTTCTATTGGCAAGTTTTTCATTCATCCTTTATAATTTTTAATAGTCAACAAAAGAAAGTGAGTGAAAGGTATGAAACAATTCAAAAATTTCTACGAAGGCACATACGCCAAGTACATTCTGCCGGGCGTCCTGTTGCAATCGGTTCTGATTGGCGGCGGCTATGCAACCGGACGTGAGATTTATTCTTACGGTGCGAAATTCGGAGCGATGGGCTGGATCTCCGGACTGACGATCGGCATCGGTTTTGCCCTGTTTGCCTTCCTGACCTTTGAGATCTGCCGGATCTACAAGGTTTACGATTATAAAAACTATATCAAGCAGGTCATTGGACCGCTCTGGCCGATGATGGATATTTTAACTGTCCTCATCGCGATTCTGCTGATTGCCGTTATGGCAGCCGCAACTGGAAGTATTTTCGAGCAGGTCGGACTTCCGAATATTCTCGGCTCCGTTGTGATCGTTCTGATCTGCGGACTCCTGAACTTTAAGGGTTCCAAGGTGATCGAGAAATTTGAATCGATCGGTACTATTTTACTGTACGGCGGCTATATTCTGTTTACAATTCTGGTACTCGTCAACAAGGGCGGCAACATTTCCCATGTATTCAGCACGATGGACACCAGCACCTACGACGGCTCTGTCACTGTTCCGCTGTGCATTTACACCGGTATCCTGTATGTTGCCTACAACATCAATTCCATCCCGATGGGTATGTTCTCCCTGACACGCCAGACCAAACGGAAAGAAACCTTTATTTCCGGTCTGATCGCCGGTCTTCTGATGGTTATTCCATGGTTTTTGTCTTACTTTGCGATGATGTGCTTCTACGGTGACACCTCCATCGTCGGCGCGGATGTCACAACCCCGTGGATGGAAATGATCAAGGCAGTCAACGGCGGACCGGCACTGATGGCACTGTTCAGTCTCGTTATGGGCTGGACGCTGGTTGAGACGGCAACTGGCTGCATCCACATGATCATCGACCGTTTCGACGTTGCCATGGAGGAAAAGGGCGCTGCCAAGCTGTCCGATACAAACCGCGGTCTGATTACGGTCATCACGCTGATCGCTGCACTCGTATTATCCCGCGTCGGCGTTGTCACCTTGATCGAGCAGGGCTATTCGTACCTGTCTTACGGATTTATCCTCTTCTACCTGCTGCCGACGCTGCTGGTAGGCGGATATAAGATTATTAAACATAAAGACAAATAAATCTGTAATGATAAGAACACATCCGCCTGTGGGAGATTTCATCTTATAGGCGGATGTGGTATAATGTAAACACTTGACGAGGTATTTTCGAATCAACATAGAAAGGAAGTATATGCAATGAAATATGTCGGATATTACAATGGAGAAATCGGCCCCCTCGAGGAAATGAAAATCCCGATGTTGGACCGCGCCGTTTATTTTGGAGATGGCTGCTACGATGCCACCACCTTTGCAAATAACAACATTTTTGCCGCAGACGACCATCTGGACCGTTTCTACAACAGCTGCAAGCTGCTGGAAATCCCGTTTGAAATGTCGCGTGAAGAACTGCGTGCCGAGCTGCAGAAATGCATCGATTCCAATGAGATTGACCACGGTATGCTGTACTGGCAGTGTTCCCGCGGAACTACCTATCGTGGACATCAGTTTCCACCTGCTACCGTAAAACCAAATCTGATGATTTTTACTGTTCCGTGCGACCTGATTCCATTTGATAAGACTTTCCGCCTGATCTCGATGGAGGACACCCGTTTCCTGCACTGCAACATCAAGACGCTGAACCTGATTCCAAGTGTCATCGCTTACCAGCGCTGCATCGAACAGGGCTGCCAGGAAACGGTCTTCCACCGCGGCGAACGCGTCACCGAATGCGCCCACAGCAATATCTTAATCATCAAGGACGGCGTTCTCTGCACCCCACCGAGAGATAATCTGATTCTTCCGGGCATCACGTTAAAACATCTGCTGATGTTAGCTGAGAAAAACGGCATCCCGACCAGCGAGGCACCATTTACCATGCAGGAACTGGCAGACGCCGACGAAATCATCGTCAGCAGCTCCGGCGGGCTCTGCATCCAGGCCGTTGAACTCGATGGAAAACCAATCGGAGGAAAAGATCCGAAGACGCTGAAGACTTTGCAGGATGCTTATGCGAAGTTTTATGCGGAAGATACGAAGGTACGGTAAAAATCCATAAATTTGCCAATCAAGGGCTGTCACTCAAAACGTGGCAGCTCTTTTTCGCTTGCGACATGTTTCTGCTTCGCGCAAGTGCGCATCTTCGCGGAGCATTTTTTGTTTCATAGGACGCAATTTCCTATGAAATAAAATAAGGGATCCCTGTATTTACAAGGATCCCCAAGAAGCGGAGACGGAGGGATTCGAACCCTCGTGCCGGGATGAACCGACAAACGCATTTCGAGTGCGCCGCGTTACGGCCGCTTCGCTACGTCTCCAGATATTAGGTGTTTCTCTTCGAAACACCTATACTATTATACATGATATTTTGACTTTTGTCATCTGTTTTTTTCACTATTTACTGATAATACGCATCAATTCCGTTCGCAATTCCCCCGGCAATCAATTCCTGATAATCATCCTGTGCCATCTTCTGGTCTTCTTCCGGGTTGCTCATAAAGCCCATCTCGACAATGGAAACCGGTATCTTACACCAGTTGATGCCGCTCATGCTGTCTGTCTCCTGCACACCGCGGTTCTTGAAGCCGGTTGCCGCGCAGACAGAGTCCGTGATCTTCTTGGAAAGAGAATAGCTTGCCGCGTGAAGCCCGCCGTTGTACGGGTTGGTCGCCGTCTGGCACATGGAGAGTGTTCCGTTGACTGTCGTGTTATCCAGCGAATTGCCATGAATCCGGACAAAAATGGAGGCGCCGCTCTTGTTGGCGATCTCCGCTCTCTCCGCATTGCTTAAGTTGACATCGTTGGACTCCCGGATCATGACGACCTGATAGCCTCTCTCTTCCAGAATCCGTTTTAACTTCTTCGAAACTGATAAAGTCAGCTCATATTCCGGCAGCTTCGTCGATACACCCTCGGTGCCGGAAGCCACCTTCGCCTTCATGGTCGAGGAGCCCGGTCCGACTGGTTCTTTGTCCGGATTGCCCTTTGCCTGATGTCCCGCGTCGATCGCTACGATACGTCCGTTGGACACCGGTGCACCCTGTGCATCCGCTTCTGCCCCCTGCGCTGTGACCGTCGCTTCCTCACTGCCCGGCTCGGTCGTCGTCAGGTATTCGGAACGGATAAAACAGCTCTTGTCCTTATAAAGCACCTCGCTCCAGCCGTCTCCGATACCGACGCGCTGCACGCTGTCACCCTGATTCAGCTGTGTCACAATCTCATACTCCGTTCCACAGCCCGAACGCACATTGAGCAGGTTCTCAGTCGCATACACTGTCTCATCGACACTCCGGAAGCCGCTCGCCGTCGTTTTGTCACTCTCCAGCTCGCTCTGGTCCGCAACCGCCGCTGCATCCGCCTCCTGAATGCCCTGTGCATCTTCCAGCTCCAGACTTCGCTTTGCCGCATTCGGCACCTGTTTCTTCGCTGTCTGTTCCGCCGGTTCTGTCTCAGCAGCCGCCATCTTCACCTGCTTCTGTGCCTGATTCGGAAGGGTAAATCCCGCATGGCTTACGCCAATGGAACCCGCCGCGACCACAATCGCGGTCACCGCCGCCCAGAAACGTTTCCGGTAATCCGGTGTGCCTGGCTTTCTTTTTCTGCTTTCTCCTCTTGCCATTTATAAAAAACTCCAATCTTACAGAAGATTCTAACCTCTCCATGATCCGCGCATTCACTGTTTCCAATCAATCGCATCGCAGCACAACTTTGATGCCGACAGACATTTCTGCCCAATTAAAATCTTCTTTCATTTCTAAATTATTCGATCGTACCGCCGCCTACGACATATTCGCCGTCATAAAAAACGACTGCCTGTCCCGGCGTCGCCGCTCTCTGCGGCTCATCAAATACGCATTCCACCCGTTCTTCGCCAATCTTGCGGATCGTACAGGATGCCCCTTTGTGGCTGTAACGAATCTTCGCACTGACGCGCATCTCCTGATCGCCCAGATCCTCAATCTCCATCCAGTTGAGGTTCCGGCAGGTCAGGCGGTTAGAAAAGACGTCCTCATTTTCCCCGATCACAACCTCGTTCGTCTCCGGACGGATCTCCGTCACGAACACCGGATGACCAAGTGCCAGATTTAAGCCCTTTCTCTGTCCCACTGTATAATGGGTAATTCCTTTATGATGACCTAAAATATTGCCGTACTTATCTACAAAATTGCCTTCGTCAATCCGGCAATTACTATTTTCCTCGATAAATTTTGCATAATCGTTGTCCGGCACGAAACAGATCTCCTGACTGTCCGGCTTGTGTGCCACCGGAAGTCCAATCTCCTCCGCCATCTCTCGAATCTTGTCTTTCGTATATTCGCCGACCGGCATCAAAGTGTGTGCAAGCTGATGCTGGGTCAGGTTATAAAGCGCGTAGGTCTGATCCTTCGCCGCCGTCGCAGACTTGCAGATCGCATAGCGGCCATTCGGCAGCTTCCTCACACGCGCATAATGTCCCGTTGCAATATAATCAGCCCCAATTTCCAGACTTCTCTGCAAAAGGGACTCCCATTTTACATATCGGTTACAGGCAATACATGGATTCGGTGTGTGCCCGTCCAGATATTCCTGTACAAAGTAATCCATGACATTTTCTTTGAACTCTTTTTTGAAGTTCATCACGTAATACGGGATCTCAAGCCGTTCTGCAACCCGTCTGGCATCATCGACAGCGCTCAGACCACAGCAGCCGCCGTGCTCTTCCTGCTCTACATTCGTCTCATCCTGCCAGATCTGCATTGTGACGCCGATCACATCGTATCCTTGTTCTTTTAAAAGCCAGGCAGCCACGGAGGAGTCAACTCCTCCTGACATGCCGACTACTACTTTTTTCTTTTTCATCAATACTCTTCTTCGACGTCTTCCTCGCCGATATCCGTCTTCGGTTTTACGAGTCCTTTGATCTCAATGCCATTCTTCTGAGCATAATCCCAGAGAGCAGCGTGAATTGCCTCCTCTGCGAGCAGAGAACAGTGTACCTTAACTGGCGGAAGTCCGTCCAGTGCCTCCATAACGGCTTTGTTGGTAACTTCCATCGCTTCCTGGATGGTTTTTCCTTTTACCATCTCGGTCGCCATACTGCTGGTCGCAACGGCTGCACCGCAGCCAAATGTTTTAAATTTTACATCCTGGATGATCTGGTTGTCATCGATATCCAGGTAAATACGCATAATATCGCCGCATTTTGCGTTGCCGACGGTACCCATACCGCTGGCATTTTCAATCTCGCCTACATTTCTCGGATGCTGGAAATGATCCATTACTTTCTCTGAATACATCGGGTGTTTCCTCTCTATATCTTCATTCACTGTGGATGTTCATTTTGCTTAAAATGTCTAAATCTTACTGCTGCGGATGTTTCTTAATGTAATCCTCATACAGCGGAGACATAGAACGAAGACGTTCTACAATCTTCTTTAAGCAGTCTACCGTGAAATCAATCTGCTCCATGGTTGTCTCGGCTGACAGGGTCAGACGCAGGGAACCGTGTGCAATCTCATGCGGCAGTCCGATCGCCAGAAGTACATGGGACGGATCCAGGGATCCGGAGGTACATGCAGAACCGCTGGAACCACAGATGCCTTCCATGTCAAGCATGATCAGCATGGATTCACCCTCGATGAACTGGAATGCAAAGTTTGCATTGTTGGAAAGTCTCTGGGACGGATGTCCGTTGAGGCGTGCAAATGGAATTTCTTTTAATACACGCTCGATCAGGTGGTCACGCATCGCTTTTTCTTTTGCTGTGCGCTCTTCCATCGTCGCCATCGCAATCTCAACTGCCTTGCCGAATCCTACGATACCAGCCGTATTCTCGGTACCGCCGCGGCGTTTACGCTCCTGTGCGCCGCCGTGGATGAAGGAACGAGTCTTTAATCCGGTACGGATATAAAGGAAGCCGGTTCCCTTCGGTCCATTTAACTTGTGGGCGCTGGAACTGAGCATATCGATATGGCACTCATCTACATTGATCGGAACATGACAAAATGCCTGTACCGCATCGGTGTGGAATAAAATGCCGTGTTTCTTCGCAATCTCACCAATTTCCTTGATCGGCTCAATCGTACCGATCTCATTGTTTGCAAACATAACAGAGATGAGGATGGTGTCCGGACGGATCGCCTTCTCCAGCTCGTCTAATTTAACAACACCGAACTCATCTACATCCAGATAAGTAACCTCAAAGCCTCTCTGCTCCAGGTACTCACAGGTGTGCAGAATCGCATGGTGCTCAATCTTGGTCGTGATAATGTGCTTGCCCTTTGCCTGATATGCCTCTGCTGTGGAAATCAGCGCCCAGTTATCAGACTCCGTGCCGCCGTAGGTAAAGTAAATCTCGTTGGACTTTGCGCCCAGCGCTTTCGCGATCGTCTCGCGAGCCTGTGCAATCGCTCTCTTCGGCTCTGCCGAAAATTCATAAACGGAAGACGGGTTGCCGTAATACTCCGTAAAATACGGGAGCATTGCCTCCACTACTTCCGGACGCGTTTTGGTTGTCGCCGCATTGTCCAGATAAATCAACTGTTTCATAACTAATAAATCCGCCTTTCTTCTTAGTGTATGCACGCCTGCCTTTATTGTGATTGTATCACACGGAATCTCACGGCAGGAACTCCCCGCCTGTAAACATTTGCTGCGTACATAGTTTGTAGCAATAAAGGTAAAAGCTTCATCTACGTTCTTTATTATTATATAGGAAAATTGAAAAAATACAAGCAAGAATGAGCGGGTTTTTGAAAAAACCTAGTTGAAAATGGGGTATATAATGCGCTCAAGCTATTCCACCCTACTTATCCAGACAATAAAAAACCGTCCAGCTAGGAGGGGTCAACTCCTGACTAAACGGTTTTTTATTAAATCTTTGCTCCACTTCTGCCTTGAAATCCGTTACCCAATCGGCAGCAATTCCGTGGAAACGCATGTTATCCTCCAAGAGGGAATCTTCGGATAACTGCTGTAGTGCTGTCATTGGCTTCTGACCGCACATGGAGGGTTGATGCAATAGGGTTTACATAAATAAAAAGAAATAAACTGGTAACGGATACCTGTCAATACTTATACATAAAAGGGATTGGTATAGAATCAGGTCGGTTCTTCACTTGACATATCGCTATTGTAATATTATTATATATTATTAGGATACTTCTAAGTGAAAACTCTTGTTTTTTCCTGATGGCTATAATATAACACGCATCGACTTGAAATGCCATCCCCGGAACGAGAATATAAATATTGTTTTTTTACAATAATATAAGCATTTAAAAATAGTTCTATAAAGCAAAGGCTAATTAAGCCAAATGGAGGCAGAAAAATGTATATTAAAAACCCGGAGTATTTTATTACCACCGTCCGTGAGGGAAGCATTTCCAAAGCGGCTGAAAAATTATATTTGTCACAGCCATATTTAAGCCAGTGTATCGCACGAACCGAAAAAGAATTAGGCGTCAAGCTCTTCGATCGCAGCCATATGCCACTCAAACTAACTGAGGCAGGAAAAATCTATATGCGTTATCTGGAAAGTGTCGGAGTCCTGACCGGGCAGTTTGAGGAACAGCTCGGCGAGCTGAAAACGGGACGCAGCCGTACTCTGAATGTCGGCATGACGCTGTGGCGCGGATCCGTCCTGCTGCCGGATATCCTGCCAAGCTACTCTGAAAGCCACCCGGATGTCCGCATCACCTTACGTGAACACCACACTGCCCAGCTTTCTAAGCTGTTACAGGAGGATCAGATCGATTTCGCCCTGATGAATATGCCGCTCAATCTGGATGATTTCGTCTATGACACCATTTTCAACGAGCGCCTCCTTCTGGTAGCCAGCAAGGACCATCCGGCTATCCGCGGTCTGGAAGCAGGCACTCCGGACCATCCGCTTCCAATCGACATGAAAAAGCTGCGCCGGGAACGCTTCATCCTGCTGCAGGAGGATCAGGTCATGGGACACGCCATGAAAAACCTCTTTGCCAAGATGAATATGGAGCCAAAGGATGCCCTATACACCACCAGCAGTACGACTTCGGTCAACCTGGCGGCAAGAGGATTCGGCATCACCTTCCTCCCGGAAGGCGGAATCCGCCACACTGCCCACGTGGAGCAGCTTGCATTCTTCACCGTAGACAATCCACCGTTCAGCGTGCCGCTGCTGCTTTTATATAAGAAGAACAGCATTATTTCACCACACGCGAAGGATTTTATCGATATGGTGAAGGAGTATTACCGGAATCTGGAAGCAAACAAAATAAAAGAATAAAGCCATAGGCTCTATTAAGCACAAAAAGCACATGAAAGTCTTCTATTGTTCCCAAATGTCTTTCATGTGCTTTTCGCATTTGCTTCTTCTGCTTAAACTTCCTCTTGATCCAGCTCCAGTCCTTTGACCATATTTTCGAATTCATATAGTAGGTCAATATACTTCTTTTGCCATGTTCCAAACAGGCTGCCACATCTCCCTCAATGTGGCAGCCTGCTCATCACTTTTTCATCAATCCCGCACTGCTCTTCCATGCCATCATCATAATATCCACTGAATCATCATATAGGTTGGCATTAGAAATAGATATGGGTTTACTACAAAGCTTTTTCATCTTTTCCTCACTTTCTATTTCGGTATGATTAAAAAGTTTCCTATCATCCAAAATATGCGCAGCAGTTACAAGAACCGCTGCGCCAAATCCAAACAACTATTTTTTAATTACCGCTGAATCGTGTTGGAATTCTGATTGTATGCTTTCGCTACGCACTTCCATTCACCATTCATCTTTAACAGAAGCAATACATCTGTGAAATCAATCCGATTGCCCCAGCCTTCTTCCAGAACACGTACAACCGCAAGTGATTCCTCTACCAGAAGTACATCAACGCGGGCTTTAAAATTGTCTCCACCAGGAACGGTATCTACATTATGATAAAACTGCTCAATCGAACCATGCTCCAGTTTTCCATCCAGATAGCCAAACAGAACCGCTTCATCGGTAAACAGCTCTTTCGCATATTTACTGTTTCCCTCTGCGACACTCTTAACAAATTTCATTGCTGCTTCTTCTACCGCCTGGTACTCTTTTAATTCTGCTCTCATAATCGTTACATCGCTTGACAAGGGCACACAGCCCTTTGTCGTGTGCGATGGATAAGTAAAAGTCAAATTTTCCACTCAATCGAAACGTGTTCGTCGGTTGCGCGGATCTGTGAGATCAGGCCGTCGGCAACCTGCCGCCTGTCCTCAAAGTCAATTTCTTCCCATTGGTTGAGGTAGACCGACAGCCGCTCGATCTGCTCCGGGGACATGATTTCCGCCGACAGCGCCGCGATCTCTTTTGTCAAGGCTTGGCGGTGTGTGTCCAGCTCCTCGATTTTGCTGTTGGCATAGGACAGCAGCACAGCATTAGCCCCGGTCAGAGTATTCAGCAGTTTTTCAATCTCATCCTCCACGCGGGCAAGCTCCATGTTCAGCACGGTCAATTTGGGATTGACCGTTTCCCGCTTTGCCGTCAGCGTCTGGAACTCGGACAGCTTCTTGACCATTTCGCCGTACAGGAACCTTTCAAATTCCCGTGTACGGAGCGTCCCGCAGCCGTCACAGCTTTTACTGTCGGCCCGCTTGGAGCAGCGGAGATACTGAACGCCTGTCGGATTGCCGACGCTCATAAGCGCGTATCCGCAGCGGCCACACTTGACCTTTCCGGCAAGCCATGTGTTCTTTGCCTTTCGTCCGCCTTGGAACGTCTTGTTCGCCATGAGCTTCTTCCGGCAGCGCAGCCATGTATCAGACGATACCAGCCCCTCGCTGGGAGCAAGAACAAGTATCTGATCTTTCAGGTGCTTGTTTTTTCTTTCCTGCACATCCCGGCCCTGATAGAGATAGCAGCCGTTTGTTCCGGCAAAATCTGTCGCTTCATTGACTACCACCGTCCCCTGACTTTTGAAGAACTCGTACATATCGAGGTCGGCCTGCGCGTAAATGGGATTTCTCAAAAGCTGGGAGATAAAGCCCCGTGTCATTTCCTTGCCGTAGATCAGGATGCCCTCGTCGGCAAAGTAACGGGCGATGTCCCCGAAAGAGGTTGCGGGCTGAGAGTACATTTCAAACATCAGCTTTGCAATATCTGCCGTTTCCGGGTCAGGCTTCATCATTTTTGTGCGGATGCCCTCAATGGTGGTCGGCTCCAGTTGGAAACCGTAGGGGGCCGCGCCGCTCATGTGAAAACCGTGCTGGCAGCGGGAATAGTAGGCATCGGTCACGCGCTTCTGGATGGTTTCACGTTCAAGCTGGGCGAACACAATGCAGATATTCAGCATGGCCCGCCCCATCGGGGTGGACGTGTCAAACTTCTCCGTGGAAGATACGAACTCAACATTGTATTCCTGAAAAGTTTCCATCATGGTTGCGAAGTCCAGAATGGAACGGCTGATACGATCCAGCTTGTAGACCACTACGCGCTTGATCAGGCCCCGGCGAATATCGGCCATCATTTCTTGGAACTTGGGCCTGTCGGTATTCTTGCCGGAATAGCCCTTGTCGGTGTACTTGCGGAAATTGCCTCCTCTCAATTCATACTTGCAGAACTCAATCTGGCTTTCAATGCTGATACTGTCCTTGCGGTCAACGGACTGTCTGCCATAAATGGCATCTTCACGAATAATCATTTGGTGCTCCTTTCCGTGTAGGAGCTACCAAACCTTACACCTATATTATACCTCTGGCAGCCCCGCATCTCAAGGATGTCCCGCATTAGTGCATCTGCGCCCGTCCCGGCGCATACTTCACAAAGACCTCATACAGACAGCTTTCAATTTCACGCTTGCGCTTGTCCCGTGCTTTGGGAGAGAGCATCGGGGTCAGGTTTTCCACGGTGATGGATTTGCCCTGAAAAGACGCGGTTTTGACTTCCTTGTGATAGCCGACTCTTGCCTCCGTCATCTGAAAACCTCCTATAATAATCAGCGGTGTGAATAGATTTGATGGTTTCCCGTTGTCCGTGGGGAAACGTGAAAGGACGGCACAAAAGCGCCGTCCTTTGACCTTGCCCCACCTCTGGCCACGATGACCAGAAGCAGCGGGACAGTTGTTTTCCGTTTCAATCCACAAAAGAGGGAGCCGCCGCGCCGGAATGGTTTGGGCTGTCATAAGACAGAAAGACCCGGTTGGACGGCTCCCTGTATGATTGTTGTGTGCAGTATTTGCCACGCATCCCCGGCACGGGGAGTATTCCAGACCGCCGATGGCTTCGGCTGCATAGCCCCACAGTACCGCTGCCCGTGGAGGGCTGGCGCATACCGCAGGGACTCCCCCTCAAGTCTGTGGGAGGGCGTGAGCAAGTTTCATTATCCTCCGCGCTGTCCTCGCGCCCGGTTTGCCAGCACCGGGTCAAAGGCTGCGTTGATCGCTCGGCCAGCTTATCCATCACCTCCTGAACTGGCTGTCGTGGCGGCGCACCTTACGTCGCTATCACGCGGATTTCGTATCGGGAATACTGTCTATTCAGTTTTCAAGGCGAGGAAGAAAACTCCTCTCACCTATCAGGAGGTTTCGGGGGCAAATGTACTCCCTCTTACAGAGATTTTTTCAAAATATTTTTCATAGCGGCCAGCCCGCGCTCAATGGAGCAGCAGATGCGGCTCCGGCCAACGCCCTCGGCTGCCGCGATCTCGGCCTTGCTCATGCTGAGAAGATAATGCTGGTACACACGCCGGGCCTGCGTAGGCGGGAGCTGGGCCAGCGCGTCATAGAGGGCAAAGGTGGTTTCCCGTGCCTCAATGTACTCGTCCGGGGTCATGGGCTGGCGGAGCACGTCGGCCTCAAAGCCGGGATCGGTGTCCAGCGAGCACTCGCCATTTCTGCGCTTCTGTCGCTTGTAGCTGTCGCACAGGCGGCCTCCCATAGAGAGGGTGGCGGCGATCTCGTCCGAAACTTCCAGCATCACATTTTCGGTCATATAGGGGTAATACCGTTTCAGATTGATAGTCGTCATAATTATCCTCCATTTCAAAAGGTGGTTGGTGAGTGCGGATTGAAATGGAGAACAGGCGGCCCCCGGCACCTTGGCGCCTCTGGCCATCGTGACCAGAAGCAGGGGCATATAAAAACGCCCACACAGCAGGACGCTATGCGGACGCAAGCAAGCAAAGTTCTTATTACATGATATTTAATTTCACTTCCAAAGCCGGACTGCTCCGATGGAGGGGCTATGCTTTTTTTAGCTGGTGCAGATCATGGGCGCTATGGAAAAGTAAAATGGACACGGCAGATTAACCTCCAATCGGCTACCGTGTCCCTGCAAGTCGTCATCAGTTTGTGCAAGCGCAGAGAAACGGCGGCTCTGAAATTCAAAGCCGCCGTTTCATATAGGCGTGTTGATGGGACTGCTGTACGACGGCTTTTTTTCTTTTGCCGTCGTGCAGCAGATTTGGCAGAGTTAGTGCAACGCTTTATTACAGGTTATAGTTAATTTATTCATACTTCTTTCCAACCACATATATTGGCAACAGCACACCGCAAAGGAACATAGCCAAGAAAACATATTTCCCTATGTTTTCCCATACATCTGCTACAATGCTGCCCGCCACGATGTTGATAATCGGGAACAGTATCATACACAGGCACAAACTCAAGCGGAGAGTTCTCACAATATGTGGCCAGTTGCGATTATTGAATTTTACTCCCGGCACATTCATGCGGAATGGGCCATCATAAAAAATGTTTACACTGTTTTCATCATAAAAGCTTGATAACTTAGTGCGGACGAAGCAGCAAAAGTACGCGCCGAATACCGCACTTAGAAGCGCAAGCGTTTCCAAGGTCTCCATGCAGGGCTGCGCCGTTGTATAGTTCAGAAATGTACCGATACAACAAATCAAAAGGGAAAATCCGTAAAAGACAATCCACTTGCTCTTTACATGATATGCCCTTTCAGGGCTTTCGTCCGCATAAGTGATTGCCGTCTTAACAATATCCTCAACTTTATCAGGTTTTAGTACATCATCGTTCGGCAATCTCTCACACATCAAAAGTTCCGTAACGGAAACATCCAACAGATTTGCCAGCGGGATCAATAGAACGGTATCGGGCAAGCTAACTCCCGTTTCCCATTTGCTTACAGCCTTATCAGATATACAGAGTTGTTCTGACAACTCTTTTTGAGTGATTCCTTTTTCTTTGCGAAGTGCGGCGACAAATGCGCCAAATTTCTTCTTGTCAATATTGAACATTGATTTTGACCTCCTGTGATTGCTAAGAACATTATCGCTCTAACGCTGCCATTTAGCAACCGAATGGCAAGCGAGTATATCATTTTGGATGTTGAATGATAGTAGAGTTGAGATATTTCTTTCGTGAAAGGTACACTATTGTTTATTTTATCATTACAGTATCACAAGTTCAACTGTGTACATGAAATGAAAAATGAGTACGAATGAAATGTAGCACCGTTCAAATACTATCACCCGAAATGTAAAATTACATTAGGTGGTGATGACATGAAGAACGAAAAGAGCGAACGCAAATTTGATTTTCGTCCGATGGGGCTTGCAATCAAGAAAGCCCGCGAGAAGAAAGGCATGACACAGGAGCAACTGGCCGACATCATCGGGCGGGACACTCGTACTGTCATGTACCACGAAAACGACGGTCAACATCCGAGCTTAGATATTTTCTATCAACTGGCAACCATGTTCGACCTGTCAGTAGATGAATACTTCTACCCCGATATGAGCGCCGATGAAGCCGCAAAGAAGCGGATCAATATTCAACTTAATTCTCTCAACGAAAGCGAACTGCGGCTCGTCGAGGGGATTATCAATGCCATTATAGAAAACCGTGGAACGGAGGAAGCGTAAGAAACGGCGCTGCCTCCGTTTTTCGCGGGGTTTCCGGAGGGATCGCGTTAGCGGCAAGCAAGGCAAGTGTATTGACACTTGCAATTTCCGCGCTGCGGAAATGCTTGTTGGGGTGCCCCCAAACCCGCTGGACTTCTGGCCACCGTGACCAGAAGAACTATTGCCTGCGTCGCTGTCCCTAACGGGCCTGCTCCTTATTGCGCTGGTTGTCCGTCAGCCCGCGCAGATGATCCACGCTGCCCTTGACTGCCACCAGCTCCCGCATATCCTGCTGGGCCTTGCGGTATTCCAAATAAAGAGCTTTTTTCCGCGCTGCCAGTTGGCGGCGTTTTTCTTTTAGTACGTCCATTTTGGGGAGCTTCTCGCCGCCCAGCAGCTCGGCCATCGTCGCCTTTGCAGCCCGGTAGTCGGCCAGTTCCGCCTCATGCTCGGCAAGATATTTCCGGCTGTACTTGGCGGCCTTGTACCCATCGAACGCGGGGCGGGTCTTGGCGTACTGCACCACGGCGGCCATCAGATTGGACACATGGGAAAGCTCCGCCTCGGTCTGCTGAATGTCCCCGGCCAGCGTGTGAAACCGTTCCGTGGCAGCGTCGGTCTTTACGGCCAAATCGTCATATTCAAATAGCTGGTGCTCTTTCAGATATTGCAGCGCGGCAGCCATCTGTTTGAGGTTATACACCTTGGCCCAGCGTTCATAGGCGGGGCCTTTGCCCTGACGCATCCTCTCCTGAATATCGATCAGCAGATTGACACGGCGGGGTGCGGGCGCTTTCCGCGCCGTGGCCGTTCGTGTGGGAGCCTTGCCGTCAATGACGGCCTGCACGTCCTCGGGGCCATAGCCGTCCCCCAGCGTGGATGCCCGGAAACGGGCCGCCCGCTGTTGTCCTGGCACAAGGAATGAGATCACGCCGCCGCGCCCGTGTTTGACCTGTATGCCTGCCGTTTCCATGCGCCGGAGAAAATCTGCGAAGTCCACGGGGCGTTCCGTCAGGGCTGCGTCAATGGCAAAGCGGATCTGCTCTTTCTGTGAGAGCTTTTGATTTTCTCCCAGCCATTGACCGTAGTGCAGATACCGTCCTTTGCTGTGGAGCTTGGGATTTGCAATCACGGACAGATCGTGCTCCAGACATACCCGGTCAGACAGCCGCCGCAGGGCGAACGAGGAGCCTATGAAGTTGCGGAACTTCCGGGAGCGGTCATAGGCGGTGGAATTGTAGTAAATGTGATTATGAATGTGCTCTTTGTCTATATGGGTACAGACAAAGAATTGATACTTGCCCTTTGTCCAGCGCATCGCCGTTTCATAACCAATACGGTTTGCTTCTTCTGCCGTAACTTCCCCGGGCGGGAACGCCTGCCGGATCTGGTAGCACAGCGCCCCGTGTCCGGCTCTGCGGTCAGTTTCGCCCTGATACTGATTTTTGACCAGCATGAACTCGGCGTGTGCCGTGGCCGGATCGCAGAGGTAGGAAGAAACGGCCCCCAGCTTCTCCGGGTTCAGGCCATAGTCAAAGCGGTCTTTCAAACTTTGCAGGGCCGTTCGCTTATCGGCCCGCTTGTGGGATTTGAGGTAGGTTGTGGCCGTAGGCAGCCCTCCTTTCCATACGACAAACAGCGGCTGGGATCAGCCGCCGTTTCTGCATCTTCTGGCCACCGTGACCAGAACTCAGCCCATGATGAAGCCCCGCAGGGAGCCGTTCAGCTCGTCCAGCTTGGCAAGCAGCCATCCGGCCAGCGCAGGCAGGCCAAAGGGTGAAATGGCAAACGCCATCAGCAGCCCCGCGATCCCCGTGGAAATGTCTTTCTCCACAAACAGCATCAGGACACTCAGCAGCCCCAGCACCGACGCGAGGATGGAGAGCAAACCAGCGGAAAGACTCAGCAGGAACGAGAGCACGGCCACAAGCAGGGTCAGCACCAGCACAAAGGGAGCGGCAAGGATTTTGAATATAATCCGCATAGGGGGTTCCTCCTTTTTCCTGTATATGTCTATTATAACTCTGAAAAAATCGGCACTCAAGGATGTCCCGGCCCTCCGCACTTCTGGTCACGATGACCAGAGGTGCGGACAGCCGGGGAACGGCGCGAGGCCGTTCCCCCTGTGTCACATCGTTACAATGGCGGAGAGCTGGGCCAGCAGATCAGACAGCGGCCCCCACAGATCGGCATAGTCCTTTTGCAGACGCTTCAGCTCGTCCGGGTACAAGCCGCCATAGCTGTTGGCATGGATGGCCGCCTGATTGAGATTGTTTGCACAGCGCCGCTGGAGCGACACAAGCTCCTTGACGGGTTCAAGGTCAACGTGGAGCACATAGCCGCCCAGCGCCATTTTTCGGATATAGGCGCTCATGTTGCGGATGCCCGCCTCGGCCATGCGCTCCCGAATGACCTCCAGCTCGTCAGGCCGTACCCACACATAGATGGGGACGCTGCGGACACGCTTTTTCGTCACCTTTCCTCACGCTCCCGGCTGCGGCGCTTGGGCGGGTGTTCCCGCACCCTATCCAGCGGCTTTTCTGCCGGGGGCGGCACGGGCAGATTGTTGATGATGCCGTCGATCATGTTCCCGTTCTGCTCCATAGAAAGCTCGGCGTTCTTGTTGGAATTGCGTTCCTGCTCCATAAATATCCTCCTATCTGTCGCCCCGGTCAGGGGCATTTTTCTTTGGGGCAGCTTGGCCCCGGTCAGCCTCGGCCTGTTTTGCGGCGGTTTTCATCTGCTCCCGGATCGAACGAGGTCTGTCGGGATTGTCGGGCGCAGGCCGTAGCTCATAGTCAGACGCCTGCCGTTTTGTCAATGGCCGTGTGTAGGTCAAATGCCCCCACGCCAGAAATGCCCCATTTTCAACCGGGACGCGCTGATCGTAGTTGACGATCTCATCCGGGGCATTGCGGGGCGGCTTGGGGAATGTCCCAATGTCCACAGGGCGCTGGGTGGAATAATACTTGTAAAGACCGGGAGCTTCGGTCTGCTTGATACCGACATTGTAAAGGCGCTGGTACTCCTGCACCCGCGCCGCAAAGTCCTGTTCCAGAGCGGCGCGGTCGTTGCCGTAATGCCCCCATTCATACTGCCGCTTGCCGTCCTTGTCATCATAGCAAGCCCATGTGACATAGGGCGAGGGGGCTGCTGGGTTATGCCCCAGCGCAAAGCCCCTGCCATTTTCCAGCATGACGGCCTTTATGATCTCATAGCCTTGGTTTTTGTCCATACGTCCTCCTTTCCAAAATGTTAGCAATATTTCTGCAAAACCGGGCGGGGCTATGAAATCATACGCCCCGCCCATGAAGCGGCCCCGGAAGCCCTGCAATCAAGGGCGTTTTCTGGGGTCAAATGCTCACGGCCTACCCCGGTATTTCCGCATATAGCCGCGCTGCTTCTGCCGCCTTGCAGCCCCGGCGCAGGCCGGGGAGCAATACCGCTGCCGCCCGTCCGGGAGAAAGGCCCTGCCGCACACTGGGCAAGGCCGGGTTTCCGCCACGGTCTCCACGGTCAGCGACCTTTCCAGCACGGGATCAAGGGGCAGCACCGCCGAACGGAAATAGCGGCAATAAGCGCCCGTCCAGCATTTCCCCAGCATATAACAGGGGCAGTCCAGCGGCAGGCAGCCATAGTCTTTATCGTAGTTGGCGCACCACCTTATCACCAGCTTACGAATCGCCGTTTTTTCCTGCCGGGTCAATTCACGGCTCATGTTTGCCCCCTGTCTTTGACCGAAACTGCTCCCGGTAGCAGAACACGCAGCCGATCCCATGCCAGTAGGGGCAGCCGTCACAGCGGGAGCCTTTGGGCGGCAGGTTGGGCGGGACGCCCTTGAAGTAGCTCTTTTCTTTCATAAAGTCCTCATAGGGGCTGTCGGTAAACCTCATTCTTCACCGTCCTTGTCCCACGGCGGCCCGTCATCCTCGGGATCGGTTTCGTCATAGTCCTCCGCACCGTCATATTCGCCGCCGTAGTCGGCCTCGGACTCAGCGGCCCGCTGCTTCTTGGGACGGTAGATTTTGAAGTACCAGCCAGCGCCGCCGCCAATGACCACCACGGCCAGCGCCAGCAGAAGCATACCGCCGCTGCCCGTGGCCTTGGGCTGCTCCGGCTCGGGGTCAGGCTCCGGCTCTACCACAGGCGCAGGCTCCGGGGCCTTGCCCTGGCACTCGCTCATGTTCACGGCGCAGACGGCACAATCCGCGTTGATAGCACCAACGGCGCATTTATCCACGCACGAACACTCCGGCAGCTCACCGCCCGCCGCCTGCATCGCCGCCAGCAGGTCGGCCTCGTCCACCATGTTCAAAAAGTAGGTCTGATACTGCTCGCCGTCCTCATCTGTGGGCTTGTCATAGTCAATGACGATGTAAAAGGTGTTGCCGCCGCTGGTCTGCACCGTGATAAACTGCTTGTTGGTGGCCTTATCGTAGAGCAGGTCACGGGTCACAAGGTTGCCGTCCTCGGTGAAGCCCTCGCCGGGGTCAACGGTTTCGGCGGGCAGCGGCTCCACCGGGGCAAGGCCGTCCCATTCCTCGCCGCCTCCGGCGTAGGCCGTAACCGCCATACTGCCCATGAGGACGGACACACAAAGCGTTATCAGCAAAAGCCGCAGTTTTTTCATTCCGTCACCTCCGCCTGTTCCGTCGGCTTCTGGCCACCGTGACCAGAAGCACCGCCCCGGAGCTGCTGGAGCAGCAGCGGCAGATCGGCAAGGGAGATACTCATGCCGCGCACGATCTCCACGATCTCGCTGTTCTCGGCCTCCAGCTTTTTCTGTTCCAGCTCCTTGAGCCGCGCCTGCTGCTCGGCAATTTTGGCCTTGACCTTTTCAATCTCGGCCTCGATCTTTGCGCTTTTCGTAATTGCCATATCAAAAAACCTCCTTTACGGTAGTCGCCCGTAGGCGTAAAGATGGGACTGCCAATAGCTGCTGTTCAGGTTGGCATAGCTGATAGGGTCGCCACAATGGAGCATCCAGCCGTCGCCCACATAGATGCCCACATGAGAAATACCCGCTGTGTCATAGGTGCCGACAAAGAACACCAGATCACCGGGGCGGGGGCTGCTCGTCCGGGAGCAGATGTTATAAAGGCCCTGCGCCCCCAGCCGCCCGAAGCTCCAGCCGCATTGATTGTAGACATAGCTGACGAAGCCGGAGCAGTCAAAGGATGTGGACGGACTGCTGCCGCCCCACACATAGGGGAAACCGAGATACTTTTCCGCTTCTTTCAGAATGGCGGCAAAGGTTTCATCGTCCAGATAGGACTCCGGGACTTCATGCTCCGGCGGGCGGTTGGTAATGTATTTCCCGATATAGCCGGACGAGGGGAACAGATCAGGCCGGTTTCCCAGCGTGGACATATACAGGGCGTACATGGAAAGCTGCTCCTCGGACATCATGTAAACCGGGACGTGGGAGAGATTGAAGTTTTCCAGCGTGACATAGCAGATGTAATAGTTGTACGGCACCTCTACGTCATAGTCGTTGCCCTCGCTGTCCGTCCTTGTGACCGTACGGTAGCGCACCTCGACAACCACATCCTCAGTCAAAATGTACTGGCGGTCAAAGAGGTCTTGCAGCGTCCCCAGCACCTCGTCCAGCGTCCACGCGCCCTCATGGAGCGCGGAGATCATGGAGATCAGTACATAGGGATCGTGTTCAATGGTGTCGAGGTCAAAATGGTATTCGTCGTAATCGTGGGTGCGGGTGTAGGTGTCGAGGTAGCGTTGCAGCTCGTCCTCCAGAGCGCAGTAGGAGGCCTCGGCTCCCAGCATATCCGCGTCCTCCGCCTTATAGGTGCTGGCGGCGATGGCCGCAAGGGTGCTGTTTCCCACGGACACCATCGAGGACATACACGATTGCAGGGTCAGCACCACCAGCAGGCAACCCAGCGCAAGCAGCGTCCCCACGGGATGCCGCTTGACGAACGCCGCCGCTTCCCGGACAAGCCGCTCTGTGGCCGATACGGTTTGTTCGGCAGCTTTGGCGGTCTGCTTGGCGGTTTCCCGCGCCTTGCGCTGATACTCCCGTTTCAGCTTGTGGCGGTGCCATAACCGGGCGGCGGCGCTCTGTGCCTCCGGCTGCTCCTGTGCGAACTTGCGGGAATGGTAGTCCGCCGTGGCCTTGATGTACCGGGACTCGGCACGGGCGGCAGCCTTGGCCGGGTGCTCCCGGATGGCCCTGCGTACCTTGCGCTGTCCATAGTGCAGCGCGGCCTCGCCGGAACGCTCCACAAAATGACCGCCCTCCACGCCTACATTGTCGCGCTCCTCCTGATACACCTTTCCGTGCAGAAAAGCGTGGGTTTCATGTCCGGCGATTCGTGCGATCCGCTTGATGGGGCCGGGCTTTTTCGGCGGCTTCTGCTTTGCCAGCCTTTCACGGGTCTTGTTCAGCCGTTCCTCCCGGCTCTCCATGCGGAGCTTGGACTTGTGGAGCTTGGCCTGTTCGCTGTCGGTGTGGAACTTCTGGCCACCGTGACCAGAGGCAGCCCCGCCCTCGGGCGGCTTATTCTGTCTGTTTTCCATTGGCGGCGTCCTCCGGCTTGGTGGTCAGCAGGTCGTAGATCTCGCCGCGGGGGAAACGGTCAACAAACGGGATGGTGACGCTGCCATAGAACAGCAGGCCCTCGCCGGAGTTGGACTGCGTGATATACGATAGCTGGTGCTCTGAAATACCGATCTGCTTGGCAAGAATGGCGCGGTCACTCTGCGCCTGCGACAGCAACACCATAAAATCTGTGTTGTCCAGAATGTTCTCGATCTCCCGGCTGGCCAGCAGGTCTTTCACATTCTGCGTCAGGGCCGAGGGGACGCAGCCCTGTTTGCGGAGCATCTTCCAGACGGTCACAAAGTAGCTGGCGGTCAGCGGATCACGGAGCAGGATATGGAACTCGTCAAAATAGCACCACGTCGCCACGCCGTTTTTGAAGTTGGTTCCCACCGCAGAGGTGACAAAATCGTTGGTGATGTGCATGGCGATCTTGCGGAGGTTTTCGCCCATGCCTTTGAGCACAAAGCATACCACGCGGGAATTGAGGTTGACGTTGGTAGGATGGTTAAAGAGGTTGAGGGAGCCTGTGCAGTATAGCTCCAGCGCCGTGGCGATCCGCTTGGCCTCCGGCTCCGGCTGGCGCAGCAGCTCTTCATACAAATCTTGCAGCAGCGGCGTTTTTGCCGTTTCCAGCCCCAGCGCCATCTCCCGGTACACCTGACGCACACAACGGTCAATGACGGTTTTCTCGATGGGCTGCAAACCGTCCCGGCCTCCCACCACCAGCTCACATAATGACAGCAGAAAATCCGCTTTCAGGGACAGAGGGCTATCCCCGCCGCCCATGTCCATCTGGACATCCATCGGGGAAATGTGGTTGGGGCTGTCCGGCGCGATCTCGATGACCTGACCGCCCAGCCGTTCCACCAGCGGGGCATATTCGCCCATCGGGTCAACGACGATGATGCGATCCTGCGGAATGGCAAGAAAGACATTCAGCAATTCACGCTTGGCGGCAAAGCTCTTGCCGCTGCCCGTGGAGCCGAGGTAAAGGCCGTTGGCGGATTTCAGCTTTTTGCGGTCAGCCATGATGACGTTATGGGACAGGGCGTTCATGCCGTAGTAGAGGGACGGACCATCCATGCGAAGCTCCCGCGTCATAAAGGGGACGAAGATGGCCGTGGAGCTGGTGGTCATGCCGCGCTGAATTTCAATTCCGTTGTAGCCGAGGGCCAGCGAGGACATATAGCCCTGCTCCTGCTGCCAGTCCAGCCGCTTGACGGCACAGTTATATTTCTGCGCGATGCCGTTCACGGTGAAAATGTCGTTTTCCAGCCGCTCCCGCGTGGGGGCGGTGTTGACGATCAGGAACGTCAAGAGGAACATTCGCTCGTTGCGGCTTTGCAGGTCGGCCAGCAGCTCGGCGGCATCCTTGGAAAAGGTGACGAGATCGGGCGGAAGAATGTCAGGGTCATATCCGGCGCAGGTAGCCTTGCGCTGCTCCTCCACTTTCATCTTGTCGATGTCGGAGATTTTACCCTTGACCGTTTTAATGGCCTTGACCTGATCCACCGTCTGAATGTGCATGGTGACAGTCAGCTCGGCGTCCAGCTCCAAAATCTCCAACAGCAGCTTGTCCGACAGCTCCGACGCCATAATCTGCAAGTAGGACGCCGCGCCCCATGTCTGGCCCACGCGGAACGAGCGGCTCTGCCGGAAGTCAAAGCTGTCCGGCACGATAAAGTCTTTCGTCCCCATGCCTGTATGGACGATGTCCGCCCACTTGAAGCGGAACGGCTCCCGGCTGCCGGGGTGAAGTTGGCCGTGCAGCAGGGCCAGACGCTCCCGCCCGTCAAGGGGCTGGCTCTGTACCCCCAGCCGCTTAAAGTTGCCGATTACGTCCGCCTCTACACGTTCCAGACGAGGACGGGCGGCGGCCACATTTTCAGCGGGGATACCAAAGGTGACGTACTTGGCCCGTTCGATACCGTTGTTGCTTTTGGCAATCTGGTTTTTCAGCATCCCCGTGTATTCCATGCGGACGCTGTTGAAGCGGTCATCCGCCTCGGAGATATTCACCTTGTAGCGGCTCCCGGAGCGGCTGCGGCGGTTGACAAAGGAAAGCTGGAACGGCAGAGAACTGTCAAAATAATTCAGCCACGAACTCCAGCCGCCGAAAATGGCCGTCTGATCCTCGGCGGACGCAACGGAATAGTTGATGTCCTCATATTCCAGCGTTTTTGTGTAGACACCGCCGGGGAGCTGACAAATACCGTCTGGCAGCATCCGCACATAGGGAATGGTCTGCTGGGCCGATATGGTCGCCGGACGATTACCGGCCCGCGTCAGGCTTTTTGACTTCTTGGGGCTTTTGCTCAAGTGTGACCTCCTTTCCCGCAAACGGGGCGTAGATATTCTGCGTCTGATAGGGCCTCACACCGGGCCGCAGGAACTTGGCCCGGATGATATTCCGGGCCACCTTTTCAAAGGGCAGGCCGTCACGCTCATACATCGCCATGAAAAAGGCCGGGAGCATGAGCGCGATCATCAGGAACATCGCCCCGGTGCCGCCCAGCGCGTGACGGGTCAGCAGATACACGGGGATGCCCACGGCAGCCGCGCCGCCGAAGCAGATAAGCTGGCGGCGGGTGAGGTTAAAGGCAATTTTCGTCTTGATCTTGGAAAGATCGTTGGGAACATTCACATAGGGCAAGATACGTCCTCCTTTCCGCTATCTTCTGGCCACCGTGACCAGAGGCCCGCTGTCGGCTCCACCTCGTTGCCCCACACGTCCCAGCCGGGAGGAATCTGCCGTGCGAACAGCTCCACGCGGGGCCTGTCGCCCATGAGGGCAACGATCTTATCCCGCGTTTCGTCCGGCTTTTTGCTGTGGGCCTCGATGGGCGAAATGATAAACTGGTGAATATCGGCGGCCTGCCGCTTTGGGTGTCCCTTGGTCGCCAGCAGGCAAACCTCAGCGTTGGCCCGCGTCCAGAAGCCCAGCCCATAAAACCAGCTATCCGCCTTTTTGTTCTTTTTGAGCCAGACAAAAGCGACGCTTTTATAAGTGAAGCCCCACGCACGGATCAGCCGCAGGGCCTCCGGGAGCTGCGGGAACGTGGCCCACATGAAAAGGGCGCTGTCCTTGGCCGCAAGGTCGGCCACAGGCAGCGCACACAATTCATCAATGCTCATGGTGGGGTAGTGGTTTTCTGCCGCCCCCTGCACTTTCTTTGCAGAGTAGCGCCACGGTGGATCGGCGTAAATAATTTCGTAGGTTCCTGTCATCATTCTCCTTTCCCGCCAGATGCCACAGCCTCCTGCGCCCGCCGGATGCGCTCCGTGGCGGGGCCGTAAAAGGCCGGGGCGGTTTCAAAACAGACGAAACGGCGGCCCGTGTTCAGCGCGGCCACGGCAGTTGTGCCGGAGCCAGCGCAGATGTCCGCCACCACCTCGCCGGGGCGTGTGTAGGTGCGGATCAGGTACTCGCACAGGGCCACGGGCTTCTGCGTGGGATGCACGGTGGTTGTCACCGTGGGGAACGCCAGCACATTCCCCGGAAAGCGCCGCCCGTCGGACTCGCCGCTGGTGCGTTCAAACTTTCCGTAGTTGGGGCTGCTCCCGCTGCAACGGTGAATTTTCTTGTACGGCTTGCCCTGTTCAAACTGCGGGAAATAGGCCGGGGACTTCTGGTAGAACACCAGAATGTTCTCCGTCTTTTTCAGCGGAGCGCGGCGGGCATTGAGAAAGCCCGTGCAGCGGCTTTTGTACCATACCCACTCATAACGAAGCATGGCGAGGTTGGATGTGCCCAGCACCTTGTCATAGGGGCATTGTGCGAAAAACAGCACCGCGCCCTCCGGCTTGACAGCCCATTTCACCGCCTCCCACAGCTCCGGGAGCGGCAGCGGTACATCCCAGAAGTTCCGGGTCGTGCCATAGGGCGGATCGGTCAGGAGCATATCTACGCTATGCTTTGGCAGGGAGCGCAAGCCCTCAATGCCGTCGGAGAGGTGCAACCCCTCCGGGATCGGCCTCTGGCCACCGTGACCAGAAGCGGCGGTATCAGCGATAAGATCACCTTTCCTTTCTCAATGGGCGCTGAAGATGCTTTTGGAGATCGTCCCAGTTTTCAGCAGCATGAAGCACAGAAGCACCGTATAGCCGATACAGCCCCAAATCGCGCCAATGGGATCTCCGCCTGTAGCGATCCCCTGAATGAGCACCGCATAGATCGCCACGCAGACAAGGATCAACATACCCTGAAAGCCCACGGCAAACAGGGAGCGCAGATAATTCTGGCCCATCGCGCCAAGTTCCCGGTTGGAGAGCGTCGCCACAGGGATAGGAGCCAAACTGGTCAGCAGATATATCTCGATCATGCGGCCATAGACGATCACAAAAATAAAAATGTTCAGCGCCAGCATGGTAAACTTAATGAGGAACGATTGCAGGAACAGGCCAAGCAGGGAGCCAAGCTCCATTGTTTCAAGGGTCATTTCCAGATCGACCAGCATATCCGGCGTGATGTTGGTTGCGCCTGTGACAATGCCCGCCGCGCTTGCAATCACGCTTTGAGACACGTCAAAGACCGCCATGACGATATTGAACGTGTTGGACAGGATCAGGATGGCACAAGTGGTTTTGAATACCCATTTGTAGATATTCGCCACATCGAACTCGTGCATATTGTTCTTTTCCAGTATCATCTGGATCAGCTCATAGGTGGCAACAAAGGTCAGGATCAATCCGGCAATCGGCAATATCACCGTTTCGGAAAGCTGCCGTATCAGGGAGAACACCCCGGCGTTCCATGCCGCCGGGGTAGTCCCCACCTGTACGGATATTTCCCCGACGCGGGTATTCACCGTGTCAAACAGCCCCTCGAGGTTTCCCATGATGCCCTCAATCAAAAGCCCTTTGAGCCATTCCGTGATCCATTCGGTGAGAATACCCATCGGCAGCTGCCCTTAAAACAGGGTAGACAGCAGAGGGATCAGGGTCGTGCCCAGCACGATGATGCCGCCGCCCGCCATGAGCTGTTTCATCCCCAATTAGGTGTAAAAACTCTGCTCGATGGCGGGCGGCGGCGTACAAAAAATCTATATGGTGTTGTTAAGAGAACCGTCCCGGCGGGACAGGTCAGGCAGTGACCTGTTCCACCTCCGGGATGGGTTTGAGATTAAAATGAATTTCGATAGAAATGTGTCTTGTTTTATCTTCGTCAATGCGCTCATGCACAACGATTTCTTTGATTAAGCGGTTGAGGGTGGCTGCGTCCAGCTCTGTGATGTTGGCGTATTCCTGAATGGCTTCCACCCATTGTTTTGCATCATTGGCAAGCTGGACTTCATCGGACAGCCGCTTTCTGCCCTCGGACACTTTTGTTTTAAGCTCCGTCTGCTCGGTCTGTGTCTTTTCCAGCATGGTGTTGAAATTCTGCTCACTGATACGCCCTGCAATCATATCCTCATAAAGCCGCATGACCATTTTGTCCAGAACCTCAATCCGTTCCTCGTCCCTTGTAAGGGAGCGTTCCATTGCTTCCCGCTGTTCCCGCTGCTCGGCTTCACAGGTATTGGTCAGGCGGTCGGCAACCGCTTCCCCGTCCATCAGGGCAGCTCTGGCACATTCCCGGATTTTCCGCAGCACATGGCTGTAAAGGGTGTCATAATCAATCCGGTGCTGGGTGCAGTGGTTCTTTCCAAAGGCATTGTAGGTCTTGCAGGAGTAAATCCGCTGGGGATGTTTAGCGTTTGTGTAGCGTACCGTCAGCGACTTCCCACACTCGCCGCATTTTAACAGTCCGGCAAACAGGCTGATTTCATTGGTCTGCCCCGGACGCTGGCGGGATTTCAGCTTGTTCTGCACAATGTCAAAGCTCATGCTGTCAATCAGCGGTTCATGCTGTCCCTCCACCACAATCCAGTCCTCCGGCTTCTTTTCCCCAATCGTGCCGATTTTGAAGCGGTAGTCCTTTTTCTGGGAAGCAATCGCCCCGGTGTAGACGGGATTCATCAAAAGGTCTTTGATAACGGAGAAGTCCCACATATACCGCCCGTTTTCTGGGTCTTTCTTTTCCCATTTGGTGCGGGTATTGCGAAGCCCCCGTTCCCGGTTCCACCATGTAGGGCAGGGGATTTTTTCTTTCTCCAGCCGTCTGCGGATATAGTTCGGACCATGACCGTTCAGGGCATATCCGAAAATCAGCCGCACAATCGGGGCGGTTTCCTCGTCAATGAGCAGATGGTTTTTGTCCTCCGGGTCTTTCCGATACCCAAACGGGGCAAGACACCCGGTAAACTGTCCTTTCTGCGCTTTCAGAAGATAAGAGGAATGGACTTTCTTGGAAATATCCTTGCTGTACATCTCGTTCAGGATATTCTTGAACGGGGCAATGTCGTTGTTATCCCGCAGGGTGTCGATGCCGTCATTCATGGCGATATAGCGGACACCGTTTCTTGGGAAAAAGTCCTCAATCAAATGCCCGGTTTGCAGATAATTACGCCCCAGTCGGCTGAGGTCTTTCGTGATGACAAGGTTGATCTGCCTGCGCTCAATGGCTCTCAACATTCTCTGTAGGTCAGGACGCTCCATGTTAAGACCTGTGAAGCCATCGTCCTGATAGACTGCCACAACCTCCCATCCCTGCTTTTCGCAGTATTTTTCCAGCATATCACGCTGGTTTGCGATACTGGCACTTTCGCCTTGCAGGTCATCGTCCTTTGACAGCCTGCAATAGACCGCCGCACGATAACCCCCGGCAAGTGCCGAACCGATTGTTCTGTATTCCATTTCGTTCATCATAGCCATTTACCCACACAATCCAGACGGTATCTGGCTCTTTTGAACCTCATCTTCATTATAGCCTATATCTTTCTTTTTAGCAAGATATTCTTTTGCATTTGTCTTTCCGTATTTCTGGGAAATCAGGCTGACGAACACATCAGTGGCGTCAAGCTCCCCGTCAAATACAGTGGTCACATGAATCTCTGTTTTGTTTTTTGCCATAGGCAGTTATCCTCCATACATGAAAATAGCCAGACAGAGGGTGTCGGCAACGAAGTCCGGCAACGGACTTCAAAAGACCTTGCAAACAATCTCAATCTGGCGATGGTTACTATTTATACTTTTCTTTTATTTTTTTGTTGTTTTGGTTGTTATAAGGGAGAAAAGCCCGGAAATAAGGGGTTTTTCCCGGCAACCGGCTCGGCAACGGGATAACAACAGGGGGTGCAACGGGCTGTCCTTTTCAGAATGGAAGCTCCATCTGTTCTGTGACCTCCACAAAACCGTCCATCGTTTTTTCAGACGGGTTGCCGGAGTCCGTTGCCGGGTTTTCACGCTCCCAGCCCTTTTGTCTGCCATATTCGGAAAACATTCTTGGGTTTGGGAAGTACCGCCAGCTGGAAATGCACTGGTTCATAATCTCGTTGATTTCCCGGATTTCCCATTGCTTCGGCTCGTCAAAAGCATGGTTCAAGGCTTCCTTATAGAGCTGCTTGGAGCAGACCATGCTCCCGGTGTATTTATCAAGATACGCCTGTATCATCCCGGCTTTGGTGTCCTCCGGCATAAAATCCCGCTGGTGTTCTTTGAGATACCGCTGCATGGCGGGGCTGAAAGCCAGCTTGAACCTGCCGCTTTTATAAATCTCCATCGCTTCCGCCCACATCTGCCCGATATAGGCTCTGGAAGCGGCTTCATCCTCCAAAATGTGAACTTCCGCCTGCTCCGGGTACACCATGACCGGGATAAAGCGGCGGTTGCCGGAACGGTCAAGGGGCAGGAAGTCAAGGGCATTGGAAGTGCCGCCAAACACGCACTGACGGGGGCGGTCTGCCGGGTGGGTTTCATAAGGTATCTTGTAGACCTCTTTCTGCCGGCTTAAAAATGACTTGATTTCCTCAATGCTCTTGGCGTTGGCGGTTGCCATCATTTCCGACATTTCAATAATCCAGTGACCTTGCAGCTTGCGGTACACATTGTCATCGTCCAGCTTCCGCAAATCATCGGAGAACCACTCGTCCCGGACTGCCAGCAGCCGGAAGAAGGTGGACTTTCCAGCCCCCTGACCGCCTACCAGACAGAGCATGATTTCAAACTTGCACCCCGGCTGAAAGGCTCGTGAGATTGCACCCAGCAGGAACAGCTTCAACGCTTCATAGGTGTAATCGTCTGCGTCAGCCCCCAGAAAGTGCCGCAGGCAGAAGCGGATTCGCTCTGTCCCGTCCCACACAAGGGTATTGAGATAGTCCCGGATGGGATGGTACTTGTTTTCATTCGCCACAATCCCGATGGCGTTATCAATCTTTTTCTCATTGGTAAGCCCGTAGGTTTCTTCCAGATAAAGAAGCAGATACTTCATGTCCGTATCGTTCAGGGCGGTGCTTTCTCTGTGAAAACCGATGGGCTTTATGATGTCCTTGCGGTCAGTCAGGATGTTGTATGCGATAGCCCCTGAAAGCAGAGGGTCACGTTGGAATACGGTCAGGCAGTTCCGTATGCTCTGACGGACACCGCCTTTCTCGGTGGTTTCCAGCCCCGCCTTGATTTCCTCAACGCTCTGGGGCGGCTGCATGGCGTTCATAGTGTTTTTTAGTTCTTGCTGCGTCTGCGGCTGCAAGTTCTGCCATTCGCTGTTCAAGCTGTATCACATCCTTTCCGTAGTCCGTAATCAAATCCGCTTTTTCCTCTGTTTCCCCGAACAGCAGCACATCCAGCAGATATTCCACTTGGGCTTGCTTCTGTAAGGCTTCCACAAACCGGGGATGAAAGGCTTCCTCCGGGGAGTGCGGGGCGTAGTCCGTTCTCCATGCCATCAGCAGATGGAGATAATCGGCAAGAATACGGAAGCAGCGATTCTTTGCTTCCTGAAACTGTTCCTCCGGGGATTTCTGCCGGGTCTTGGGCTTTTTTACCTTTCCCGGCGGTTTCCAGTCCTCATAGGAAAGCCCGAAGTCCTGTGCCAGCTGTACGGCGGCTTCTTTCTTTCCCAGCCCATACAGGGCGGCGGCAAAATCAATCACATCCCCATCCGCACCGCAGCCGAAGCAATGGTAACGCCGATCCAGCTTCATGCTTGGGGTTTTATCGTTATGGAACGGGCAGCAAGCCATCCCGTTCCGACCTACATGGATTCCATAATACTCCGCAGCCTGTCTTGTTGTGACGGACTGCTTCACAGCTTCGAATACATTCAAATCTATCCCTCCTTGAAAATAAGAAAAGCACCTGACATTCTCTAATTGAAAATGGCAAGTGCCTGTTAAAGTTCCATATCCTGTTGTCTGTGTTTCTCCTGTGCCGGGGCGGTTCTTTGTGCTTTTTTCTCGTCAGTCTTATCCTGCAAGACTTCTTTGATGGGCTGCTTCTTGGGCGGCTCTTTGCTTTCCTCTGTGCCGGGTGTGGCTTTCCGTACCCAGTAGCGGATGTCCCGCAGCTTCTTCAAATCCTCCTGTACCTCGGTCAGTGGTACTTTCAGCTCTGCGATTTCGCTGAGAAGCGTTTCCTGCTCCTGTTGCAACTCATTTTTCGTTTTATCCTTATCGTCCGGGTGCTTGGCAAGGTAGTCAGCGGCTTTCTCATACCGGGCAACCTCCGGGTGTTCCTGTTTGAATTTCCCCTTTATTTTCTTAAAAAATATCTTCTGGTACTTCTCATAGACAGCCTTACATTCCTTGCAGTCTGTCCGGCTGGCAAGAATCCCGTCAATCACTTTGCTCCGGGCTTCCTTTGGCTTCATCTGATTGCGGTAATCTGCGGCTGATTTCCCGGAAGATTCCAGAAACGCTTCTAAGTCCTCCACAGTGGAAAGCCCCTTTTGCCGGAGATAGGACAGGGCTTCGCTGACTGCCTTTAAGTCCTGTGAAGTTCCCCGGTTCTGTCCAGCCCTTGTCCAGTCCTTCCGTTCTTCCTTTCGTATCTCCATATACTTCATCAGCAGATTGGGAAGAAGTGTCGCTTCCTCCGCCGCCTTTTGTGCAAGCAGCTCCTTCCGTTTTTCTCCCAGCTCGGTAATCCAGCCTTTGAGGTTTTGGATAAGCTGCCGGATGGACTTCATCAGGCGGTTGGCGGCTCTGATTTCCCGGTTCAGGTTGCCGATATTCGTCTGGATACCTCGCTTTTCCATCTGCCGGACAGCAGTCCCCTCATGGACAGTGGGGACTATATCAAGCCCCTGTCTGGCATAGGAACGCAAGTCCACACGCTCCGGGCGGTCATTGGCGTCCAGATAGCGGTTCTGGATAACCTCCCATTCATGCCGCCAGATTTCACAATACTTCTGGTCGTTCCAGTCCACCGTATCCTCCTTGTGGCTTTTCCACCTGCCGGACGGCAGCTTTATCCGTTCCCCATTCTCGTCAAGGTCATAAACCTTGCGGCTCTTGGGAAGCCATTTTCCATGTTCATCCATTGCCCGCATGGTCAGCAGGACATGGGCGTGGGGATTGTGTCCCGGCGGATGGGGGTCATGGATGGCAAAATCAGCAATCATGCCTTTGGAAACAAACTGCTGTTCACAAAACTCCCGTACAAGGACAGCGTACTGGTCGGGCGGTATCTCTCTGGGAATGGTAAGCACCCACCGCCTTGCAAGCTGGGAGTTCCATTGCTTTTCCACCGCTTCGGCGGCATTCCATAAAGTATTGCGGTCTGCATATTCCTGTGGAGCATTTGCCGGGAGCAGGATTTCATTGTGGACGATACCACGCTTTTCCGGGTAGTGCTTTACTTGCTGGTCGTATTCACAGAACAGCTTTTCGCCGCTTTGGTAAGCAGCGGCGGCAACCGCAGACTGCCGCTGGCTGCGCTGAACAATCGTGATTTCGTTGTGTGGACAAGGCATTTCGTGTCCCTCCTTTCGCTAATTGGTGGATGGGGTGGCGTTTTACCACCTCATTTTGGGCAGAAAAAAAGCAGGAGACCTTTTTCAGATTTCCTGCTCGGTGTGCCACTGTGTGAGCGGCGGGTATTTAGTTGTAAAAGTTCGGGACAAGTTGACCCGATGTAAAGCTAACAAACTGGAATTGCACCAAAACAATCTAAGACAACAACGCTGCCCTACTTGCGATTTTTTCTTGTACTGCGGAAACAGTTTCTTGAATGGAATAAGTGGTCGTATCTATAACATTCGATTCATATATTCCCAGATTGCAAAATTGCTCCCACATGGTTTCTACCAATTCGATATTTGTCTTTCGGTCTAACTTTGAGCGTTCAACAGCTCGCTTCAAGGTTTCTTCCTTACTTGCCCTTAAAATAATATAATGCACCTCATAATGTTCCCGAACAAGACTTTGCCACGGCTTTAAAAACCACGGTCCGATAATACCGTCAACAATTACATCATATCCACCACGAGCATATCGCTTCGCAGCTTCTAAAAACGCTTCAATGACAATCAAATTTTGCTCATTTGATTCTGGCAAATGCGGTGGTATTGCCCCTTTACTCAAATAATGATAAAAGTCATCTGTGTGCATATGCACAGACTTTTCCAAATCTGATTCTTTTGCAACAGCAGATGCCGTTGTAGTTTTTCCTGTCCCCGGCGCACCTGTGATTACAATAATTCTACCTTGATTCATCTATATTTTACCTCCACAAATTCCGATTTTCTTAATTCTACAAACTGGAATTTGAGTCTCTGTAAAGCTGGAATTAACCCATACAATTATTTTAATTTAGAGGTTCTTACGCAATTATCCGTATTTTGTAATTTTTCAATACTGGAATGCCAGTGTAAATCAGCATTCTCCATTTTTATTAAAGCGAAAAACGTAAAATTGCGGAAGAACCAATTTAGATATTCACAATTTTACTTGCCACAGTATCTCGAAAAACACTGTCATGTTCTACCAGGAGCATGGTCGGGGCAAACTCCGTTATGAGTTGTTCAATCTGCATACGTGAGTACACATCAATAAAGTTGAGCGGTTCATCCCATACATACAAGTGTGCCTTTTCACAAAGGCTTTTCGCAATTAGGACTTTCTTCTTTTGCCCGCCAGAAAAGTCTTTAATATCCTTTTCAAACTGTACACGCTCAAAGTCCATTTTCCTAAGAATTGCCTTGAACAAACTTTCATCAAGGTTGTTTTCTTCTGCAAACTCGGAAAGGGTTCCACATAAATACGATGTATCCTGTGGCACATAAGAAATTACAAGCCCAGAGCCAAGTGTTACTGTACCCGTATAATCTATGGACTGCCCGACTACCAACTTTAACAGGCTACTTTTGCCACTGCCGTTCTTTCCATCAAGCACAATGCGTTCTCCCTGTCTTATTTCAAACGAAACGGGTTCACAAACTGAAATGCCATCATAATAAACTACTACATTCGATAATGATGCAAGCAAATCTGTATGGTAATTAAGCGGTTGTATCTTGAGGGCTTCTGCGGTTTCCATATTTTTCAGCAATGCTGATTTTTGTTCGATTGTCTGTTGTTGTCTCGCTTCTATAGATTTTGAACGCTTCATCATTTTGGCGGCTTTATGACCGACATAACCTTTATCTGCTGCCCCAATTTTGGAAGCTTCTACACGTTCAGACCATACTGCAGCGCGTTTTGCCGACTGCTGTAATCGTCTGATGTCCTTTTGCAAACGTTCGTTCTGAGCCAGTTCAAATTCTTGCTGTCGCTCAAAATTTGACATCCATGATGAAAAGTTTCCTCTTTGCACTTCGATATTCGCTCGGTTAATCGATAGAATATAGTCAACACAATCGTCAAGAAAGCGACGATCGTGAGAAACTAAGATGAATCCCTTTTTCTTTTTCAGATATGCCGCCACACTTTTTCTCGCTTTGGCATCCAAATGGTTGGTAGGTTCATCAATCAGTAGGAAATGCCCTTCATTAAGAAAAAGAGCGGCAATCAAAACCTTTGTCTGCTCTCCGTTGGAAAGTGTTTCAAAAGGTCGCCAAAGCACATCGACATCAACATCAAGATAAGAAAGTTCTCGCATAAGTTCCCATTCTTCCGCAAGTGGGCAAATCTCCTGCAATATATCCTCTGTAATACGATTCTTATCTGAAACGGGATAAGGAAAATAATCAAACTGTACGGATGATAGGATTTTTCCACTATACTCATATTTCCCAAGCAGAAGATTCAGAAAGGTTGTTTTACCTCGTCCGTTTCTGCCCACAAAACCAAGCTTCCAATCGGTATCAACCTGGAAACTGACATTTTCAAAAACATTATCATAACTTGTCGGATATGAAAACGTAAGGTTTTCAATTTTAATCATTGACATAAATATTATCCTCCTTTGCATGTCATACGATACAAAGTCGGTTCGGTGAATGTTTACTACGTATAGATTTCACCAAAAGGAACCGACACTATACGGAGTGAATCATGTGTAACTATCTGTTCTGCACTATTCATAAAGCACCTCCAAAACAAAATAAGAGCCACAAGAAAGTTTATCCTTGCAGCTCGTCATAGCATAAAATAACACCACTAAGCAAAAGTGGCAACAGCACTATATTGAGTAAGATAGACATATAACTTTCTTGCAATAGACACAATAATGCCAAAGTATAGCACTACCGCATATTTTGATTTTATTTGCAAGAAAAGTTAATCATCTTCCCACCTCTTTCTAAATTTCAAAATATTATACCATAAATCGCAGGCAAATACAAGTGGTTATAAAAATTTAACAAATCGCTTATAATACAATCATATAACTTTACGCATTCCTTACTGACCGTAAAATTCCGATTTATTGCTGACTTTATTATACTTTATTGCCTATCGAAAAGATAGCATATTTTATGAAACTTGTCGGCTGGGAACAGCTTGCAACGCAAGGTGTCCCCAGATGACAAGTCCACAAAAGGGTAGCTGGCGGTAGCCAGCGCAGGGGAAGCGTAGCGTCCCCTGTATGATTTGGAGCAGACCATGACTGCGAAAAATCACAGCCCTCCGGCAAGGAGCCTTCGGAGAACGCAATGCACCAACCTTTGGGTGGTGTATAATTGCGCCCTTAGTAAACTAAGGGGTTTCCGGCTTCTCACGTTCCAGCAGTTTCTTCAATAGTTCCTGCGTGTCCTGCCTGTGAAAAATGAGTGTCAACAACAGCATGACATCATCATCTGTCAGGCGTTCCGGCTCTTGCAGAAAACTTTCCAGCATACCGCCACGAGTACAGAGCCGGTGTGTCCGTTCTTTTCGGGTAAGCTGCTTTAGCTGGTGCTGCAATGCCTTTTCATCATTGATGGCTTTCCGCAGTTTCTTTTCACTCTTTTCCAACTCTCGGTTGAGCTTTTCCAGCTTTGAGGTATCAGGCAAGGGCAGCGTCCTCCTTTCCCGGTATCAGCACATAAATCCTGTTTGGTTCTCCAACGCCCTGACGCACTCGCATGATCAGTCCGGCGGTTTCCAGTTCATTCAGAGAACGCTTGACCGTCATGGGGCTGCGGGACAGGACTGCGGCAATGGCTGTGACAGGGAAGCAGATAAACAGGATTCCGTTCTCGTCCTCCTGTCCGTTGGATAGCATAGCGTCCAACATCCGGCAGTACATGACCTTTGCGGTGCTGCTGACTGGAAATCCTGTCAACGCTCTGGGAAAGGGCATACAGGGCGGCAACGGTGTGCCTATCGTCATAAATTCAAAATTCATTCGGTGTGTTCCTCCTTTTTCTTTGCTCTTTTGGATAAATAACGGGGGCAGTCAACCACAACCGCCCGGAAGCTCTGCTTGCACCCATGCTTGCATTTCCGGCATAATTCGTTGTAAGTGACACGCCCCCGGTCATTGAGGTAAAAAGAAAGCTCATGCTTCCTCTTTTTGCTCATTCTCGGCATATTGCGTTTCCTCCCGTTTTAGTGTATAGTTTCGGGGCGATTTTCGGCAAAATTACGGTCATAGAGCCGTCTAAAATCTCCAGAAGTATCAGCAATAGGGTAGACTATCCCCCTATCAGATTGTCGTGTTTCGGTATCATTTCGGTATCAGTTCGCCAGTTCTCCCCGGTGTCGTTCCTCCCCTGAATCTCACAGCGGCGTATTGCTCCCTTTGGTACGCTCGTTTCGGTCAGGGTTCCTCCATATCCCTGCCAAAAGTCATGGCGCTACATCGCCGGGGAAGCATATCCCACACAGGCTGGTCATTCGATTGGAATAATCCATCGATGAACTACCTGTATCATAGAACATTTTTGTGCCCTGTGCCGTATGTCCACAAAGTAGGAATTAAGGGTAAAAATCAGAAATTTCCACGATTGCGGAAAGTATGATATAATCCAGTTAAGCGGCAGTAATGAAACCGCCGGAAAGGAGCGTGCGCCCATGAAAGGAGCGACAAGCATACAGGAACGCCTTTGGGAACTCCGCAAGGACAAAGGCTTAAATCTGGAAGAATTATCAGAGCTGACGGGCATTTCCAAATCAGCTCTTGGCAGTTATGAAAAAGAGGATTATAAGGAAATCAATCATGGCAACCTTATCACGCTGGCAGACTTCTATGGGGTTTCCGTTGATTATCTGCTGTGCCGGACAGAGAACCGGGAGCAGATCAACACGCCACTAACAGAGCTGCATTTGAATGATGAGATGGTGGCACTTCTGAAAGGCGGTCGGATTAACAACCGTCTGCTCTGTGAGCTTGCCACTCATAAGGACTTTATCAAGTTTCTTGCGGACATTGAGATTTATGTAGATGGGATTGCCACCATGCAGATTCAAAACCTCAACGCCCTTGTCGATACTGTCCGGCATGAAATCATTGAACGGTATCGCCCCGGCGAAGACGACCCGCATTTGAAAGTGCTGCAAGCCGCCCATATCAGCGATGATGAATATTTCAGCCACATGGTTCTTGATGACCTCAATCTCATTATCCGGGATATTCGGGAAGCCCACAAAAAGGACAGCGAGAGTGCGCCCCAGACCACCGTTGCCGATGAATTGAAAGAAAATTTGGAAGCGGTTGAAAATTTCAAGGGCAGTCGGGATGAAAAGCTGGTTGTCCTTTACTGCAAGCAGCTCGGCATCAACTATAAAAATCTGTCAGACGAAGAATTTCGCTGGCTCATTCGGATTCTACAAAAATCAAAGAAAACAGGAACTCCTATCAGTCAAAGGAAAAAACGGTAAAGAAAAACCGCTGTTGCATGGTTGTGTTTGCTTCCATGTAGCAGCGGTTGGTGCTATACTTATTCAGTTAAAATTTCAAAGCGATAAAGTGGAATTTATCTTAGAAATTACAGCAATGTTATTTTGATAAACTTTCAAGAATTGAAATATCATGCTTATCTTTATCTCTTAATTCATAACCTGAATGGAAAACTCTTTGGCCTTTTAAGGATATACAAGGAATTGTTTTTCCTTCAAAAAAAGCACTACCAAAGTAATCTTTTTCAAACTCATACCAGCCACCCTCTAAATCAGCTTGTTTTGAAGTTCCGTCCTCACTTAAAACGAACGGGTGAATGTCTAAGTAACCAAGTTCATCACTATATAACTCTATTCTAACCGGTTTCCAGTCTGTATCAATTTTATAGCCCAGATTCAAAAGCACATTTAACAATTTTTCCGTATGTTGAGCATCAAAATTTATATCTATATCTCTATGAATTCTTGTTTGTTTACCAGCTAAAATATCTACACCCCATCCGCCATCCAACCAGTATGTAATTCCAGTATTTTCGAATAATTCTATTACTTTCATTAAATCTTCTTTTGTTGTTATTTCTTTTCTACCCATACAAAGTCTCCTTTACAACTTCTAATTTGTAATAATCATTCTACCATACCGTTATGAATAAATCATCTCATGTAAAACAATTTCTTCTGCCCGGTTGTGAATGTTATTGCAACGCTGCACCCATTCCATTTGACGGGTACGCTTCAATTCCTCGGTCACGCCCTCGGCAGCTTTCATCTGCTCCATGATGGTGTCTAACCGTTTCTGTGCCTGTTCGTTCAGGTCTGCAAGATATGTCCACAATTCCCCGGTCAGGGTCAATGTGTGTAATCTGGCTGGGCAGACTTCTCTTAAATATTCCCGGTGCATCCGTCCGTACTTTCCGATGGGGCGGTGTTCCTCCGGCAACTTCAAGTCCGGGATGTAGTAATCTCCAACAAGGATATAATCAATTCCGTTTTCTTTTATTCTTGGTTTCAATTCGCTCATGTTCCTTACCTCCTGTGGAAGCAGGCTCGTCTGGTACTAACTCAATCACATCGGTAATCTCACAATTCAGCGTTTCGCAGATACGGGCTAATGTATCCATGCTGATGTGCTTTCCCTCTTTGCTCATGTTGGCAATCATATTTGTTGTCATACCAGCGGCAAGCCTTAAATCCTCTTTTCTCATATCACGCTCTAACAGTGTGTGCCAGAGTGGTTTATAGCTGATGTGCATATTGTTTTCCTGCCTTTCTATCCATACCACCGGAGCGGCTGCCCCGGCAGGAACTTTTCTCTTATTATAGCACCAATCTTGTGAAATCACAATTTATTCTTGTAGCCTGCCGCTGATACCGTCTGGATTGGCTTTTCCTTTCTTTTTGTTCCCTTTAATTAGCCATGAACTGCTTGATGCCCTGGCTTTTTACTGATGTGCGATAAAGAAGTAATAGAAGTGTAAAAAATTTTGCCGTTCCTATCCGGCACTTAGCTCTTGTGTCGGATAGGTCGGGCGGTTATTCGGGCAAGTCCACCTTGCCAACAAAAGAATAATAAATCTCAATGTCCTGTCTGCGGGTCTTGTTCTCGTCATAGCTGCACTCATGTACAACGATTTTCTCTACAAACTCCCGCAGCAGAGTAGGGGTAAGTTCTTCAAAGCTGGTATGCCGCCGAACAACATTCATAAACTTTTCTGCGTTCACGGTGGCTTCCTGCGCTTTGGAAAGTTCTTCCCGCAGTCTGGCGGCACGTTCTTTCAGTTCTTTCTGCTCGGCTTCATAGTCTGCCGACAGCTCTGTGAAACGCTCGTCCGATATGCGCCCGGTTACGCTGTCCTCATACAGCCGCTTGAAGATAGCAGATAACTCGGCTATGCGTTTCTCGGCGGCTTCCAGCTCCTTTTTCTTGGCGGCGTTCCTGCGTCTGTCCCCGTCCTCATTCTGCTCGATTAAAAGCTTCATAAACCGGGCTTCATGCTTTGCCGCATAGCTGGTAACTTTCCGCAGATTGGAGAGTACGCCAGCGGTCAAGAGGTCAGTGCGGATAAAGTGCGCTGTGCAGTCGGCGGTGCGTTTCTTGTAGCTTCCGCAGATATAACAGTCCTGCTTGCGCTTGTCCGTCTGGTATCGCTGCTGGTACATGACGCTGCCGCAGTCGGCACAAAAGAGTATGCCGGAGAACAAGCCCACTTCGTCATAACGGTTGGGGCGTTTGCGCTGCTTGCGTAACTCCTGCACCCGTTCCCACGTTTCCCGGTCAATGATAGGCTCATGGTGGTTCTCAAAAACCGCCTGCTTTTCCGGGGGATTTTCTATGCTGTGTTTCAGCTTGTAGGACGGCTTCTCGGTCTTAAAGTTTACCAGACAGCCCGTATATTCCCGGTTTTCCAGCAGATGAACCACGGTATTGGTCGCCCACTTGCACTCATAGCCGGGGTGGTAGCGGCGGGTGCTGCCCGTCCTGCGGTATTCCAGCGTCCCCGGCGTGGGGATTTGCTGCTCGGTCAGCATACGGGCTATCTTGGTCGGACCGTTCCCGGCAAGGCAAAGGCTGTAAATCTGCCGTACCACCGGGGCGGCTTCCTCGTCAATGATAAAGTTTTCGTCCTCGTCCATGAGGTAGCCATAGACGGGCTTGCTTGTGATGGGCTTTCCGCTCATGCCCTTAGAGCGTTTTACTGCCTTGATTTTCTTGCTCGTATCTCTCACCAGCCATTCGTTAAAAATGTTCCGCAGCGGGGCAAAATCATTTTCCCCCTGTGCGCTGTCCACTCCGTCATTGATAGCGATGAAGCGGACACCTTTCTGTGGGAAAATCATTTCTGTGTACATTCCCACCTGTAAGTAGTTTCGCCCTAACCTCGACATATCCTTGACGATAACTGTCCCGACTTTCCCTGCTTCAATGTCTGCAAGCATGGCTTGAAATCCGGGTCTTTGAAAGTTCGCACCGGAATAACCGTCGTCGGTGTACCAGCGCAGATTAGAAAATCCATTCTGTTTGGCATAGGTTTCCAAAATCCTCTTTTGGTTGGAAATGGAATTGCTCTCGCCTTGCAGCTCGTCCTCATGGGACAGTCTTGGGTAAAGGGCGGTAATGAGTTGCTGGGTGGTCTGTCTTAACATAAATTCCTCCGTTTCCGACAGCCAGCCCCACTATTCCGTACCTTGATTGTACCACATGGGGCGGCTGTCTGTATAGCGGCAAAAGCGTCAAATCTGCTTCTTTACGGTCGGTAAAAATGACGGTTTTTCAATCAGGCTTATCACAGGTCAAATATCCGGCGGCGGCTTCTGCTTCCAGCACTTTCATCATCTTGTCAGCGGCGGTGTCGGTCGCCCCCTCCTTGAAAAAGCCAGACACCACAAGGATTGTGTTGCCTATCCTCGTTTCGGTCACGCAGTCCGGGCGGCGGGCAGGGCGTTTGTTTCTCTGGGTGTCGGTCATAGGCAAATCTCCTTTCCGGCAAGCAGCCGTTTCAGCTGTTCCATTTTTCCCTGTGCGGCGGCTTTCCTCAAATTCTCCCCGGTAAAGCAGAGAGGGGAACACATTTCAAGCAGGCGGTCATAAATCCGGGCGTGGGCGGTGTCCTCCGGGTGCTGCAATTCCTCCAGCGTGAGGTTGGTCGTCACAATCAGCGGCTTCCTGCTCCGGTAGCGGCTGTCAATCACATTGTAGACCTGTTCCAGACCGTATTCTGTGCCACGCTCCATTCCAAAATCGTCAATGATGAGCAGGGGGAAGCTGCAAAGGCGGGAAATATATTCGTTCCTGCCCGCAAAGCTGGCGGCAAGGTCGTTTAATATTGCTGCAAAGTTTGTCATGCACACCGGGACTTCCTGCTCCATGAGGGCGTTTGCAATACACCCGGCAAAATAGCTTTTCCCAGTGCCTACCCTGCCCCACAAGAGCAGCCCGTAGTTCCCGTCCTTTATCTGTTCCCAGCGTGCCACATATCCGGCGGCGTTCTTCATCTGCGGGCAGCTGCCGTTATCGTTGGCAAATGTCCAGTCCTGCATGGTCTTGTCTGTAAAGCCCTGCCGTTTCAGCCGTTCCACCGTTTCAAGGTGGCTGCGCCGCTTCTCGGCGGCTTCCCGTTCCTTACGGGCTGCCCGCTGGCAGTCGCACTCTGACGGGTGGCGGTCACGCCCGAAAAAGGTCTTGCCCTCCGGGAAATAGGCTTCTTTGGGTTTCCGGCATTTGCCGCAGTATAAAAGCCCGTCCTCCCCGGTGTAATCCTCCGGCTCGGCTGTGGTGTCGGTCATAGGCAGTATGGTGTTGTGGATTGTATCGGTCATAGGCTTTCTCCCTCCTTGAATGAATAGTCCGGTATGCCTTTCTTTGGCTTCTCTTTGGCAGCGTCCTCCTGCGCCCACTTGTAAATGGTGGCTGCATGGCTCTGGTACTGCTTCCCGGTGGAAGCGATGTGGCAGGAAAGGCGGTCAAGGTAATACTCCCACTTGCCGGGGAAGTCCTGTTCCAGCTCCAAAAGTTCTGTGTCAGAAAGAAATACATTTTTATATCTGCCATAAGCGGCGGGGGGCTGCCCCTCACTCGCTCCTTTTGTTTGGCTCTCTATTAGGTTGTTTATATTAGTTTGGTTAGGGGACGGTTTTCCGACCGTCATAAGGTCAGTTTTCCGGCTGTCAGTTGGTCGGTTTCCCGCCCTTATGAGGGGCGGTTTTCCGTCCGTCAGTTGGTCGGAAAACTGTACCACTGGGATAGGCGGCACTTTCACATACAGACGGTTGGCGGCAGAAAAGCCCGTCCGTCTGCGTTCCAGCAGCCCGGCAGCGTCCAGTTCGTTCAGTGCGCCCTTTATGGTGGTGCAGCCTTTATCCAGCATTTCCGCTATCTCTGCTATGGGGTAGACAATGTATGTCCGTCCCTCGCTGTCCTGCCAGCCGTTCTTCTGCGAAAGGGTGGAACGGTCTAACAGCAGCGCATATAACTCTCTTGCGGTGTGGGATAGGTCTGTTTCCAGCAGGAAACGGGGGTAAGGCAGGTAAGCGGGCAGCTCCGTTCCTGCGGTCATATAATCAGCGATAGGGTTCACCTCCTTGTGGTGTCTGTCTGTGGGTTCTGTTACGCTTTTAGGGGGCGTTTTTAAGGGAAAAGGATAAATGTATCACGCACCCTTTGACACCCTCCAAAAAAGCCTTGATTTATGCGGGTTTGAAATGCCCTAAAGCGTGACATTTCTCCCTTTGTTTCCGCTTCCGTTTGGCGGCGTTTATCCGCTTCATGCGTCCGGCGCAGTCCGGGCAGTATTTCCCCCGGTTGGATTTTGGGAAGAAGAACGCCCCGCAGACAGCGCAGCGTTTCCGGCTTCCCCGGCGCAAGAGGGCGGCTTCCAGTGCTTCATCAAGGGGCAGGACAGCGGCGGTAAACCAGCGGCAGAGCAGCGAATAGCTGATACTCTGTACACACACGCAAGGCTCGCCGTCCTCCAACAGCAGGCAGTTCCCGCTGTCATAGTTGCAGCACTCATGCACAAGGCGGCGGGCTGCCCGGTACTGGCGGTAGTCCATGCGGGGGATATTACCGTTCATGGCTCTGCTCCTTTCTGCGCTGCGGCTCGCTCCGGCGTAAAATCTGGTCGATATTGCCCTTGACAGTCTGCAAGCGGCGGTACTCCTCCCGTTTTGCCCGGTAATCGTTGTAGCCGCTGTTTTTCTCTTTGATAAGGCTTTCAATCTCTGCTTGCAGGGATTTATAGCTCGGCAGCTTGGAAATGCCGTTCTCCCTGAAATAGCGGGCGGCTGCGTCTGCTATGATAAAGTCACTTTCATGCTTCTGACGGTAGGCTGCTTTTGCTTTGGCGTTTTTCTGCTGTTTCAGCCCGTCCCGGACAGGGCGGGTCTTGGAATAGGCAAGCACCTGCCGTTGCAGCTCCTTTTTCCCGTTCAGCGTCTTTTCCACCTGCTTCAACCACGCAAGGCTTTCCTGCATGGCGGCATAGGCGGCAGAACAGGCTTCGTCCAGTTCCTCCGGGGAGGAAAAGCCGTACTGCTGATAGGCGGTAACGGTAGCTGCCATTTGCTTTAGGTTGTGCTTTGCCGCCCAGCGGTCATAGCCCACGCCCTTGCCCTCGGCTCGCTTGGCTTCCCGGTCAACCATGCGCTGCAAGGTGTTGTCTGCCGGGGTGGTTTTTGCAGCTTTTTCCCCTTGTAACGGCTTTTTAACTGCGGCAGGGTATTCGGGTATGGCTTTGGTCTGTTCGGCAGCTCTGTGGGCGTTCTGCGTGAGCAGGGCAAGGACAGCAGCCTTGTCAAAATCGTCCCCCAGCTTTCGGGCTGTGATAGGCTTTGTCCTGTCCGGCGTGAGGTAGGAAAGCCGCCCCCGGCTCTCCTTGACGGTCACACCCTCCCGCAGCAAAAGGGAAGAAAACTCGTCAAAGCTGCCAGCTTGGGAAAGTGCCTGCCGTATCGTCCGGCGCAGCTTCGCCTTGTCCGTTTCAAACTTGGTGGGCTTGGTCGGCTGTCCGGCGGCTTCTCTGGCGGCGTTCTCTTTGTCAAGGGCAAGCTGCCCTTTCTTTGCCGCCCAGTATTCCCGTTCGGTTATCCGTTCCTTGCTGCCGTTCAAGAGGTCGATTTGGTAAAGCCCCTCCCGGTGGCACATTTCCATGACTTCGCTCTTGAAATATTCCATAGCGGCGTTGGTGCAGCGGTGCTTGCAGCCCTCCAGCGTGTCGGCTGGTCTGTCCATGTAGGGCAGAAGCGGGACTTCGTAAATCCGCAGGGAGTTGATGACGATATGCACATGGATATTCCCGCTGTGGTTATGCCCGTCCGGGTGGGTGCAGATTAGGGCTTGGTGTCCGGGGAAATGCTCCTTGCAGAACTGCTCGCCCAGCTCCTGCGCCCGGTCTACGGTCAAGCCGTTGTCTGTCCCGTCCCGTGGGTCAAAGCTGATGATATAGTGGTGGCTTTTCACATCTTCCCGTTTTTGGTTTTTCTCATAGCGGAGATTGGCTCGCATACAGGCAACAGCGAAATCCTCGCCCCCGCAGTTGAGGGAAGAAATGCGGTAATCCTCCCTCGGTATCAGCCGCCCGTTTTCATCAAGGGTGGCTTTCATGGTAAACTCGTCATGCTCAAATGTGAGATAGGCTTCCGCTGCGCCATAGTCGGCGTTTTTAGAGCTGATATGTTTGAATGTTGCCAACAGCGTCACCCACTTTCTGCAAGACTTCAAACTTTAGGGCAGCAAGGTCGGAAACCGCCGCCCGTACCTCCCCGGCAAGCTGCGGATAGGGACTGTGCCACTCGTTCAGCGTCCGGGCTATCTGGTTTAAGTTGCCGCCGATCCTCCCGTATTCGGCGGTCAGCTTCCCGACAGCGGCAAGCAGCTCGTCATTGATGGGGGAAACGGTTATGATGGGGCGTATGGCTGCCCCGGTTATGGCTTGCCGGATAAACTCGGCTTGGCTCATGTGGTAAGCAGAAAGCCGCTGGGCAAACTCGGCGTATTCTTCCTCGGTCATGCGTGTTTTGACTACCCGGCTGCGGTGCGGCGTGTTGTATCGTTTCATAGGTGGTTGACCTCCTTTCTGTGCGTGGTGTCCTCTCACTAATAGGAGAAAAACAGGGTGTGAAGCGGAACTGTTTTTGAAAAATCCGAAAAATATTTTGAGGGGTTTTTCAGCGGCGCAAGCCGCATAAGCAGGGTTTGGGGAAGGCACTCCCCAACAAGATTCCCGCAGGGGCAAAATGAGCGATAAGCGAATTTTGGCACCTCGGTAGAATCTTGCTCTAAGAAACTGCCGGCCTGCCGTTCACTTGCTACTGCCACTTTTTCAGAAAATCTATAACCAGCTTTTTTTATAAAAGGCTGCGGGCTGGCGTTTTTCCCTTACTCCCTACAAACCACAAAAGAGCAGAATGGACGGACTTTCCGGCAAGAACTTTTCCGGCGGCTCGGTCTTTCCCGACAATAAGGCGTTTCGGAAGCTGCGTTTTGCCCGCTGTCTGAAAAAAATGGCAGCCTTTTTTGGTTTCACTGTCTAATACGGAACTTTTGGAAATTTGCCAAAAATGGACGCAAAAAAAGCAGCAAATCTTTTTCGGATTTACTGCTTCATGTGCCGCTGCGGTGCGGCGGGATGGATATTCAGTTGAAATAAAAGAGGATGGTGGTACTTTAGTCTATCGACTCTTTACTAACTATTAGGTAATCTTGAAAGATTTTCCTTGAATTTATCTAAAGAATGTTCATTGTTTCCCGCAAAAATAAGTGGAATTGTATATTCATATGATATGCCATTTTCATAGTCCGATAATTGTATTTTTATAGTATCATCCCTCTCATCTTTAGGTGCTATATATATGAATGAATTTTTATTTATATCAGATATTTTCCCTTTTTCAGAAGAAACAGTATAACCCCAGTCTGTTAAATTTGTCTTTATTGTAACTTCTGTTTCTGTTTCTTTTCTAGTCTGCAATGCTGTTTTATCGATTTGGATATCAAAAGGAGTCGAACCTAACAATTCACTGTTTATATTTACAAGTTCTTCTCCATTTGTTTTAGAAATATTAGATTCATCTTCATAATTTTGTTGAGATTCATCTTTTGGTGTTTCTCTGTTACATCCTAATAAAAAGCATAAAATAATTAGTACTAATACAGAAAGTTGTTTTTTTTGCATTTATTTCTCCTTTCATATTATCAAAGAAAGCACTGAGAGTACTTTCAAGAAATTTTGAAATATTCTCAATGCTTTCTATTTTTTGATCATAAACTTGCCGGTAATGATACTATGTTAATTTATCTCTTTCGCGTAACCTTTGTTGCAATATACACATGCACCATTCACCCATTTGTGAGACATTTCAATCGTCTCAACTTCATAAATGCTTACTTCTCCACAAATTAAACATTGTTTGTAATTATATACATGACGTGTCGCACATTTATCCCAGTCATCATATATACCAGGCATTTCATCTTCATATCCATAGTACTGGGGAGAACCCCAACTATGAGTATGAGCGGCAAATACAGTCATTGGAGCAGCTACAATTCCAGCTACTACTGAAAGTGCTAAAATAGATTTTCTTAAATTCATAAGTTCCTCCCTTTCCTTAAAAATACATAGCTCTTTGTTACATTGTCATTTTAACATAATAATTGGTAAAATGCAATAATTTATTTTCTATTTACGAGAAAATACTGTGCATATTATCTTATTTAGGAATAGTTAAGGCGGCTACCTAAATCTTTTTATTACTTTACCGCACATGAGCATTGGCAGCTGCGTTATCCGAGCCGTAGCCCTCCAGCAGATTGACCACGCCCCACACGGCAAGGCCAGCGCCCAGCGCCACGACGAGAGTTTGCAGGGTAGTAACGGCAGAAGCAAAAAACTGCATAAGTCCTCCATTTCTCCGGGGCAAGGCCCCGGCCATGAAAAAAACCGCCATTTCTGGCGGCAGCTGATCCTCTGGACTCGTCGCCGCAAACTTCATATCGTTCATTTCCGCGCAAGCGCGAAAAATCACTCATTCCGCTGCGGCTCCTCTTCCCACAAAATCTCCGATTTTGCGGGAGCCCTTTTTGCCAGAGGTTATACAAAGGCGTCCGGGTCGTCGAGATCGTCATAGTTGAGGATGTCCTCGTCCTCGCCTGTGATCGCCTCGTCCGGCACGTCCACCTTGTAAACGGTATAGGTTTCGTTGGGGTTGAGCTTGTCCATCCGCCGCGTCACAAGACTGTTGAGGTCAAAAGCGTTCTTCACCTTGTCGGCCTCGGCGGTGTATTTGTAGTTGGGATGCTGCTTCAAATCGTACTTCTTGGAGTAGAACGGCGGCAGGCCCCGAAGCTGCAAAATACACCGATCTCCGGGCATGGTGGCAAGCTCGCTTGGGGTCATCAGCTCCCGGCCCAGCCGCTGCGTGTTCTGGCTGTAGCTTTCGGACTGGCCCCGTGAGCGGCCCTCGGTCTGCATGGAGATCGTCGCCTTGCCCAGCCAGTTTTCGGAAATTTCCTTGATGGTGCTGGCCTCACGCCCGCCGAGGAACAGAACGCTATCCATGTTGCCGAGGATGGTTTCCGCGTTCTTATCGTAGATGGCCTTGCATTGGGCCAACTGCTGATACAGCAGACACAGGCTGATCTCACGGGAGCGGATGACGGCCACCAGCTTTTCAAGCTGGGGCACCTGTCCCGTGTTGGCCGCCTCGTCCCACAGTACCCGCACATGATGGGGCAAGCGGCCCCCATGAACATTGTCCGCCCGTTCACACAGGAGGTTGAACATCTGCGAAAAGGCCAGCGCCACAAGGAAATTGTAGGTGCTGTCCGTGTCGCTGATGCAGAAAAAAGTAGCCGTCCGGCGATCTCCCATGCGGTCAAGCTCCAGCTCATCATAGGACATGATCTCCCGAAGCTGGGGAATGTCAAAGGGAGCCAGACGTGCGCCGCAGGAAATGAGGATGCTTTTTGCCGTCTTGCCGGAGACAAATTGTCAAGGACTTTTTAATCAAATTCACAAAAATCTACAAAAAAGGTGCCAGAAGCACCGTATGGCTCCTGACACCTCGTTTGATAGATTACATTTTTCCGTTCAGCAGGTCTTTGCAGAGATACGCATAGTCTGGCAGCTGGTTGATATATGGCTCCCAGCGCCGCTTGATTTCGGCCAATTCCAGCGGATCGGCTGCTTCCAGTGCATGATCGTTGCCTGTCATATATAAAACATCCGTAGCAACATCATCCAAACACCTGCCGCAGAGATCGGCGGCTGATTCGATTCTGATACCGGTATCCACATAGACTGGATTGACGCCAATCGCCAGCCAGACATAGCCTACCTTGTCCGACCAGAGCAGTTCAAAATCAGGGCTTTGCCGCAGATGTTCCGCAAAGACCTCCTTTACTCGTTCAATTTCATGCTTCTCTTTTTCTGTGTACAGCATTTTCATGTCCTCCTTGGCTAAAAGTTTTGGCGTGTACCATCATCAGTTTAGCACAAGGCGGCTTCGTTTATCAGTCTTTCACATCTGCTGAATTTCATTTTTGAGCATACGCTTGATTTTATCGCTCATGGTTTCTGTGCTGGTATTGCTGAAATGGACATGAACCTTGTAGGTTGTCTTACCGATTTTCTTTACCATCGCTGGCGTGTTTTCCGGCGCTCTGGACGCAGTAGCGGCGTCTGACACCTGCATAGTACGGGGTTCTTTGTTCATGGCGCTCCTTTCTCCGAACGGGTCTGTGCCACCCGGTAAAAAATCAGTCGTGCTTACTGTTTACAATGTCTTTTGCTGCCTGTCGTGTAGCACCGGCATTTTCTTCCCGGAAATTCTTCCCGTCAAAGAGAATCGGCGCACACCGTTCCAGAATACGGTCATAGATACGGGCGTGGGCCAGATCAGGCGGGTTTTTCAGCTCGGACAGTTTCAAGTTTGTTGTGATAATCATGGGTCTGCGGCTGCGATAGCGGCTGTCAATGACGAAAAACATCTGCTCCATAGCATATTCGGTACTGCGCTCTACTCCCAGATCGTCAATGATAAGCAAGTCATATTCATCAAAGCTGGCAATAAACTCTGACCTGTCCTCAGAGAACATCCCGGTCAGGCGGTTCAGAATGGTGGGAAAGTTCGTCATCAGCACCGGCACATCCCGGTCAAGCAAAGCATTGGCAATACATCCGGCGAAAAAAGACTTGCCGGTTCCCACATCTCCAAATAGCAAAAGCCCGATATTGCTCTTATATGCCTCTTTCCAGTTCTCCACATAGGCGTGAGCCTTGTCCATCAATGGGTTTTGCCCGTTATCATTGGAAAATGTGTAGTCATACAGATAACGGTCTTGCAAGCCCTGTGCCTTTCGGCGTTTGATACGCTCCATACAGCACTGCCGTTCTTCAGCAGCCTTGCGCTGCTCCTCAGCCTCCCGCTGGCACTGGCAGATGCAGCGGGGCATAAAGTAGCCGGATTTCCCGAAGCATGGCACAACGGTCTGCCTCTGGCCGCCGCATTTCTTACAGTGAATGAGCCCGTCTGACGGGTCTATATACTCGTCCCCGGCCAATTCCACACCGGCAGCTGCCTTGTCGATCAGCGCCCGGATTTCTGCGGTAATCTCAATCATACAGTTTCATCCTCCTTTACGCTGTAATCCCGGTTGCGGGTGGGCGGGGCCGCCTTTTTCGCGTCCTCACCGGCCCAGCGCCGAATGGTGGCTGCATGGCTCTGATAACGCTTGCCGGTAGAAGCCATGTACTCGGACAGCTTTTCGATGTACTGGCCCCATACAGTGGGAAAGCTGGCCTGCAAGTCTGCCAGTTCCTCGTCCGTCAGGAAAACATTCTGGTAACGGCCATAGGCGCGGGCGGAGCGTCCCTTCTCTATCTCTCTCTTTATCTCTATCTCTTTCTCTAACTCTATCTCTATCTCTGGTGGACGAATGTCGGACAAATGTCCGCCGTTTGTCCGGGGCGCAGAAAGAGCCTTATTTTGAAGCCTTGCAGCCCGCTTTCGCTCGGCCTCGGTAGAGGACTGGCCGATCAGCAGTTCAATATTGCTCATGTAGAAGGTGCCGCTGTCCAGCACTTCCACAAGGCCCAGCTTCAAAAAGATCTGCAAGGCTCTCTCCACAGTGCCGATCTGCTGGCGGGTAATGGTGGCGATCATCTGCGCCGTGTAAGGAATGTCCTCGTCAAGTTGAAGCCGTCCACCATGTTTCAGCGATTTCAGATACAGCTTGAGCAGAATGTTGGAATACAGCACACCATCCTGCATACTTTCCAGCAGCACGATGGAATCATCGTCAAAATAGTTTTCTTTGAGTTTCAGGTAATAATATTTTCGGTTGTCTGACATAGGGTTCCTCCTTGGGGTTTCTCTTGGGATTCTGTACGCATTTTATGGCCGTTTTAGGGGTCGGAGGATAAATCTATCAGCCTGCCTTTGACACCCTCGAAAAAAGCCTTGATTTACAAGGGTTTTTCAGCCCCTAAAGCGTGACATTTCTCCCGTTGTTTCCGCTTGCGCTTTGCGGCGTTGATCCGCTTCATGCGAGTGGAACATTCCGGGCAGTATTTGGCCCTGTTAGAACCGGGGGTAAACAGCGCCCCGCATACGGCGCATTTCTTCGCATTCAGCCGGTGGAACAGCGCCGTTTCCAGTTCCTTATCCTGCGGCAATACCGCCGTCCGAAACCACCTGCACAACAGGGAGTAGGAAATAGACTGGACACAGACACATTCCTCCCCATCGTCCAGGGCGATACAGTTTCCGTCGATGTAGTTACAGCACTCATGCACCAGCCTCCGCACTCTGCGGTACTGGCGGTAATCCATGACGGGGATAGGTTCAGACTTATTGTTCTTCATAAATGATTTCTTTCATAAAGTCGGTAACCTCCTTAAATGAATTTATTGTTAAATATTCGTGCAAAGTATTGTTTTCTTCGTGCAAATGGCATATACTATAATTGTCAGCAGAAAGGGGTTGATCGTATGGCTGGAAATACCACAAACATCAGTATCCGCATGGACGCAGATTTGAAAGCGCAGGCGGACGCATTGTTTACTGAACTTGGCATGAACCTGACTACGGCGTTTAACATCTTTGTGCGCCAGTCGCTTCGTGAAGGCGGCATTCCCTTTGAAGTAAGGCTGGAACAGCCGAACAAAGAAACGGTTGCTGCCATGCTGGAAGCGGAAAGGATTGCAAAAGACCCGTCTGTAAAGGGCTACAATGACCTTGACGAGTTATTTGCTGACCTGAAAAGATGAAAGAAACCAAATATACCGTCAAGTACACGACCAGTTTCAAAAAAGACTACAAACGAGCCATCAAGCGTGGCTTGAAGATCGAACTGCTGGAGCAGGTCGTAGCGTTGCTGGCGATGGGCGAACCGCTGCCGGATAAGAACCGTGACCATGACCTGTCCGGCGATTGGGCAGGCCATCGGGAATGTCACATTCTCCCGGACTGGCTGCTTGTCTACCGCATAGAAGATGATGTTCTGGTGCTGACGCTGGCCCGCACCGGCACACACAGCGACTTGTTCGGCAAATAAACAGTCTGCCGCCGTATGGGGAAACCTGTACGGCGGTTTTTCTGTGTGCAAAAGTATGTCGTGAAATGCGACGCACTTGACAGGGGTATGCCAAAATGCAGTATCCTTTACCGATCCGGCTCCCGGTCGTGAGGCTTGTCCCGTTCCTGTCTGGACAGCTGCTCGGCGGTTTTGCGGAGCCGTTCCACTGCTTTTAAATCCTCCCGCATGGATTTCATGGCAAGCGTGTCCGTCTGCTTTCCAGCGGCCAGCTGGTCAATTTCCCGCTGCCATGCCTTCGGGGTGATTGCCTCACCGCTGTCTTTCAGTTCTTTTAGATACCGGGCCGCTGCGTCATAGAGGATCAGTTCCCGGCTGTGGCACTGCTCAAACTGTTCCCGTTTTTCCGGCTTTACTTTGGCAAGCTGTTTGTGGATGGACTTGTACTGGTTGTACTGTTTCCACATCTCCCCGCGTTCGGTAAGAATGGCGATCCGGCGCTCAGCCTTGACGATCTTTCCCCGCAGGTCATAGTAACAACTGTTCATATCAGCGATTTTTTCATGAAGCTGCTGCATAGACTGGATGCCGTTTGCCTGCAAAAAGCTGAATAGTGCAGCGCTTTCCTGCAAAGCCCGGATTTTGCCGGTGCGGGTGCGGGGAGCGTTCAACTGCTGCTGGGCCTCCCACAAGGCGGTCAAGCTGCTTTGCTGTGTTTGTGGTTTTTCCGCTTCGTCTTTCGACCAGCGATAAAGACGGGTAATGCGGGCTTTGATTTCTTTCAGCAGCTTGTTGTCGGCAGCGATCTGCCGGTTTACTTCGCCCTTGTCGGTGCGGATGCCGCGCTTTTCCATTTGGCTGGCGGCTGGCCCCAGATGGACAGAGGGAATCTTATCAATGCCCTGCCGCTTATAGCTGCGATGGTCAATGCGCTCCGGTCTGCCGGCAGATTCCAACGCCCGATTGATGTAGGCCGCCCACGCTGCCCTCCAAATCTCCACATTCCCTTTGTCGTTCCAGTCGGTGGTGTCCTCCCGGTGGTTCTTCCAGCCGCCTTTCCCATCCGGGATACGCTGTCCATTCTCGTCCAGGTCGTATGCCTTGCGGCACTTTGCGCCCCACTGTCCATTTTCTTTCAAAGGCCGGAGCGTCAGCATGATATGGACATGAGGGTTGCCGGTTCCCTTGTCATGGATAGCAAAGTCGGCGCACATTCCTTTGTCTACAAAGTTGTCCTTCACATAGGACCGCACAAGGGCAAGCTGCTGTTCACCGGACAGTTCACGGGGCAGAGCTGCCTCGATCTCACGGGCAAGCTGGCTGTCCCTTGCCTTCTCGATTTGCTCCACGCTGTTCCAGAGGATAGAACGGTCTGCAAATTCCGGCGGGGCGTGGGCGGGCAGCATGATCTCCGCATGGACAACGCCGCCCTTCCGGGTGTAATCATGGGTCATGCCGTCCCATTCATTTGTTAGCTTGGTTCCGCTTCGGTAGGCGGCTGCGGCAACAGCGGAGCGGCCCTCGCTGCGCTTGATGATACTGACGGGAATATGGCAAAAATCTATGGGTGGCACCTCCTTTCGGCGGGGATATTTCAGGCTCCGTGGAGCCGAACAAACGCGAAGCGGGTGTTTGGCTGCGCGGGGCGCACAAGGGGTTTGGGGAGTGTAGCGCCCCATCGCGGACGAAGTACGCAACAGCCCCCGGCAGGGCGCACGACACCGGCAACGGTGTATAAGTGCGCCCTTGTAAACAAGGGACTTATGGCGTGTCCCCGGATTGTGACAGGTTTGCAGTCAATTCCGCAGCCCCCGGAAGATGGGACAGGGCAATCAAAAATGCTTTGACCTCTGCGCCGGAAAGGTTGGAAGCCAGCGGGAAAATCCCCTCCAAAATGGCTCCGCGCTCAATCAGGCGGCGGGTGCGGGCCTTGCGTTCCTCGTTGTGCTGCTTGTTCTCCAAAATCTTCTTTCGGTTTTCAAGCTGCCGAATCTCCTTCAGGACTTTCTCCCGTTCTTCTTTTTGTGGGTGGGCTGTAATTTTTTCGTTCATGTCAGGCACCTCTTTTCTTTGGAAATACTCATAGATTGACCGTCCATTTCTGTCGAGCAAAGTACCGGCGCAGTCTCCGCAGTGCGGCATGGATGGATTTTCCCGCCTGTGCTGGCGTGATACCCTCCATTGCGGCAATATCTTTCACTTTCATACCCAGCATATAGCGGGCGTGAACACGGCGAGCCTGCATAGGCGGCAGGGAGGAAATGGCTTCATACAATCGCCGTATCAGTTCTTCGTATTCGGCTAATTCTTCTTTTTCTATCAGGTAGTCCTCCGGCGATGGCTGCGCCCAGCCGATGGCGGCATTTTCGATTCCATCGTTACAATCGAGGGAATAAAACGCCTTATACCGGAACATCTTGCGATCTCTGGCGGCCTCGGCTCTCTTGTCCAGAAGAAACGCTTCGACGATCTCATCGGACACCTCCACACAAATGTCCTCTTTGCAAAATGGATAATATTGTTTGAGATTGATGGTCTGCATAGGCATGCCCTCACTCTGTTTGAAAAAGGTCATCATAGCAGCGGCGCATATTCCGTAGCCCCCGACGGATGGCAACGCTGACCTTGCTGCTGTGGACGCCCTCTCTCCGGGAGATTTCCGGCTGCTTGATACCAGCAATGTAGTAGGCGTGAACACGGCGGGCCTGTGTCGGAGTGGCATGAGCCAGAGCCACCGGCAGAGCTGCAATCAGGTGCAGGCGGGTGGTCATTTCTTCTCGTTCCAGCAAAATATCTTCCGGCGATCTGCTGTGTTCCAGCGCGTAATTTTCCAGCCAGCTGTATGCGTCCAGAGAGTAGTAGGCGCGGTGGTAGACTTTCCGACGCTCATAGTTCTCCATCTCCCGCTTGGCCTGATACATCGCTGCCCATACCTCGTCCGTAACATCCACAAACTCGTCATGCCGGTAGTGGGGATACATCCACCGCAGATTGATTGTTTTCATAGGCTTACCTCCTGAAAATCGGAGAGGCGGGCAGCTCGTCCGCTGTCCGCCCCTCGCTGAGATAAGGGAAATGATCCCTTTCACTTGGTAGCCAGAAAACAGGTCATTCGTTAAGCCTGTTCTCAAAGAAATTTATAAATTTTTTTCTGACCGCCTCCACACTTTGATACACAGCCACTTTGGAGCAGCCGCACAGCACACCGATCTCTGCAAGGCTCAGCCCGTCAAGCGCATAGAGCAGGAACCGGCGGCGCTGGGCCTCGGTACAGGTGTCCAGAACAGCCATCAGCTCATGCAGCGTTTCCATGCGGCAAAGGTATTCTTCCGGCGTTTCGCCGTAGGCTCCTACACCCTCGGTGGTAATGATGTACTCGTCAAACTCCCGGCCATCCCAATGCCGCCGCTGTTCATGGAACAGGTTCTCCGTTTTGTGATTGGCCCGGTCAAGAAATTCATAGACTTCCAGCGTGACCTCCACAGCCACAGCTTGTCCGTTATAATTGATGGTAACTTCCATCTGCCTTTCCTCCATTCAGATTTTTTTGGTAAATCTGAATGGGGCGACGGGGAGCGACATCGGGGATAAAGTTCGGGCCATGCTGACCCGATGTTTCGGCTCCATAGGGACAAAAAAGCGCCCGGACGGCATAAAGCCATACGAGCGTAATAGAGTATATTTTGCTGTTTAGTTACATGGTATAGTGCATACTTCTGACCGCATTGCTCCGCTGCTGGGAACAGGCTTTTTTTAACTGGTGCAGATCATGGATACTGCGAAAAAGAGAAAAGGACACGGCAAAATAACCTCCAATCAGCTACCGTGTCCCTGCAAGTCGTCATTGGTTTGTGCAAACGCAAAGAAACGGCGGCTCTGAAAATCAAAGCCGCCGTTTCATAGGCGCGTGAAAATATGTCTGCTCTGCGACGGCTTTTTTCTTTTGCCGTCGTCCGGCAGAGTATTATTCAATATTTAATTCAATGTTTCCGGTGAAATTCTCACATTCAATGCCAATATAATTTCCACCATCAGGAAGTATAATTGTGTCACTATAAGTTCCGGTTGCTTCAATCAACGTGACTGCTTCATCAGATCCAGAAATCCAAAATACTTTTGCAGTACCTTCCGTAATCTCCAAGGTGCAATCAATGGACAGCTCCTTACCGGCTTCTCTCTTTATGGAAGTTCCTCCGAACAAATACTCTGTACCTGAAAAGTTCGCATAATCAGCCGTATAAGTCCCTGTATAATCATCAATTCCTTTTTCTTTCGTACCTTGTAAGGATGAATTTCCGGTAAGCGCTATGGAACCAGCAGACTGAACAATATTGTTATACTGATCGAGAAATTCGTCTTTTGTACAACCTGAAAGCACAGAAGCACCCAATAGTATCAGGCATAATGATAAAACTATTTTCTTCACAGCTATCACCTTCCTTTCCTGCGTACAGCACGCTTTCCTTTTCCCTTGGCATTTGCCTGTTTACGGGATTTCATTTCTTTTTTGTTACTGGACATCAGTAACAACAGCACCGCCCAGAGAACCATGATGCCAATCCCAATGACCGCCAACAAAGGGGTTGAGGATGTGGTTGTTCCGGCATATTCACTCATGTCAAATCCCACTAAAATCAGCGCAGCAGAGAACGGATAGATGCTGGCAAGGATACCACTTTTGAAAAACAACATGCTGTATCCAAGGAAGAACGCCAGAATGGAACCGCCCAGATATGCCCCTCGAATCTGCCCAAAAATCAGGATCAGCGGCATACAGACCAAATAGGTCGTCAGAGCCGCTAACACGATCTGCGTACCTCCATGAAAAAACACTTCCGCTGTCAGTCCCGATAATCCAACCGTCAATCCAGTAATCAAGGTAATGCCAACGCTGTATATTCCCAGCAGAACTGCAAGCATACCGACTAAAAGTAACTTAGCTCCCAACATTTTCGGCATAGAAACAGGAATTGTCATGATGTTTTTCAGTGTATCATGAGTGGATTCTCTGTCTATAAGCCATCCTCCGATCATTACCAGTGAAATTGGAAGGAATATCTGAGTGTTTCCCCAAACAACATTTTCAAATAGTGCAGAAAAATCATAATTTGGATTTCGGTACTCTGCCTCCACAATCAACTGACTTCCATACTGAACCAAAGGACAGAGTGCAAGCGCCACCAGTCCTACCAAAAGAATCTGGCACCGGCGCAGTTTCAGTAATTCCGATTTTAATAAGTTCCACATAGTCACACCCCCTTAGATTTCCTGTCGCCGGTAAACAAATGCAATCAGCGCAAGAAATACAATGGCTTCCACAATAATCACACCGAATACCTGAACACCATTCAGAAAATACGGACTGACCCGTTCCAACAAATCTGCTAACTCCGCACTGGTCTGGCTTTGGTCATAAAATTGGAATGTCCAGCGGAAGGCCAGCGGTCCCGGAAACAGGGTTCCTATGTTCAAACCAAAAGGCTGTGTGAGAAACATATCGTTCATGGAAAGGATATAATTCGCAATCGTATAGAAAAAGGTAATCACGACAGACACGATATAGTTTTTATTAAGAAGAACAACGAGCAGAATACAGGGAAGTGCGCCTACCCACATAATCAGCCCTTCTTCAATTCCAACGCCAAACAAGGTCCAAAACCCAACCGGTTTCCAACCCTGAAACAACAAAACCGCAAGATTTACCAATCCTCCAACTGCCATAAAGCCAACGGCAAACAACAGTAAAACCAGCATCTTGGACAGCACCAGCTTGGTTCTATTTACCGGTACGGTAACAAGGTTTTTCAGTGTGTCATTATCAAGTTCCTCAAACAACAGATTCGAAGCCAGTATCACAAGAAGCGGCATCAAAAGCAAATATGCACTAAGCTGGAATAGGCTGGACATCACTCCATTTACAGCATCCACATCAGTGTTTACATCTGCCAGAAAGAAAGCATAAGCCAATGGCATGAAAACAGAAAGCAGTAGGGAAATAAATACCAATGGCTTCCGTTTCAATTTCAAAAATTCGCATTTGATTAGTTTAAGCAATTCCTTCGCCTCCTGTCACACGCTTGAAGTAATCTTCAAGACTTTCTTCACAGGTATGTGCTTCTGATACCTCCAATCCGTTTTCTACAAAAGCAGTTACAATTTTCCCCACGGGTAGCTCCATATTGTGTAGACGCAGATTGTGGTCGTCTTGTATGGAAAAATGGGTTTCATGGAAATTGCGTTCCAAAATTCTTGCCGCCTGTGCAGTATCAGAGAGCGTAAACCGGATATGTTTACTGCTTTTTTGCTCCAGCTCAGCAAGGCTTTCTTCTTCCAGCAACGCGCCGTGGTCAATAATTCCAATATCGTCAGCCAGCAAGGAAATCTCCGAAAGAATGTGACTGGAGATTAAAATGGTTTTTCCTCTTGTGTCGCAAAGCTCACGGATAAAGGATCGCACTTCTGCAATACCGATGGGATCGAGACCGTTGATCGGCTCATCCAAAATCAAAAGCTCCGGATCGTGCATGACTGCAAGGGCAATCGCCAACCGCTGCTTCATGCCAAGAGAGTATTGCGAAAACAGCTTTTTATCCTTGTAAGGTAGCCCGACTAAATCCAGAGCGTCTTTGATGGCATGACTGTTTGGTACTCCACGCAGGGTAGCAAAGATACGCAGGTTCTCCGTACCGGTCAGATTGGGATAAAAACCGGGGGACTCAATCAGGCTTCCGATACGGGGCAACAGCTTCTTTTCATTCCCTTGCAAAGACTTTCCCCAGATTTTGACCTCCCCGGAAGTCGGCTTCGTTAAGCCCAACAGCATTTTCATGGTAGTGGTTTTTCCGGCTCCGTTTCTGCCCAGCAGACCGTAAATTCTCCCACGCTTCACATGAATATTTAAGTCAGCCACACTCTTTTGTGAGCCGTATTGCTTCGTTAGATTTTTTGTTTCAATAATATAATTTGAATCCATATTCAAAACCTCCTGTTCTGTAAGGTATTCTATCACGCCAACCTTGCATTAACCTTGCCGCAACCTTGCATTAACCTTGCAATTTGAAATCCAGTAAAATGACAAAGGCTCCCGCCATAAAGACGGGAACCCGCTTAACTCTCCAAAGGAAAAAGCAACATAAATTCAGTTCCTTTTCCCGGCAAACTTTCAACTGTTATACTCCCACCCATCTTTTCTACAAGCTGATGGACAATAGAAAGACCAAGTCCGCTGCCTTTTTCGGAGCGTCCTTTATCACACTTATAAAGCCGTTCAAATATGTGTTTCAAATCTTCCTTCTCAATTCCCACTCCATTATCCGCCAGCAGCAGCTCCATGTTATTTTCCTTCTTTGACAGGACAATTTTGATTTTGTCTGCATGGCTGTGAGCAATTACATTTTGAATGAGATTGTTGACGATCCTCATATAGCTGTCCATATCCAATCTTACCTGGACAGGCTGTTCGGGAATATCAATGTCATAATCAACCTGTTTATCCTCAAAAATCGGTATCCAGTCAATCAGGATATTTCTTGTCAGCTCTGCGGCCTCAACGCTCTGGATTTCTAAAGCAAACTCGTTGGAATTTAACTTGAACCAGTCAAAGAGCACATCAATATATTCTTTCAGATCATGGGCTTTCCGGCGGGCGGTTTCAATATAATCATCCCGGTCTTTTCCTGTGACCAGTCCTTTGTGTGCAGCGTCAAGATACCCAATCAGAGTAGTAAGGGGCGTTCGCACATCATGGGAAAGGCTCGTCATAAGCTGGCGGTTGGTTTCTTCTGTCTGCCGTACAGTTGAAAGTCTGCTTTCATAGGCCACAACGATCTCGTTGATTTCATAGGCAAGAGGTGCTGTCAGTTCATTTGTTGCAGATAGAATACGCCGGTTGCCATTTCCGTTTTTCACATCAACCAGCACATCGGTCATTTCTGCTATTTGTTTTTTTACACGCCGAACGAGAACGATGGAAGTCAATACAGCCACAACAGCAATCACAATGGACAAGAATACGATAATTTCCATGCTGACTACACCTCCTTATTAAACCGGTAGCCAATCCCTTTGACCGTTTGTATATACTTTGGGCTTGAAGGATTGACTTCTAATTTTTTACGAAGTCGGCTGATAATCGCCATAATGTTACTGTCATCATAGAAATATTCTTCGTCCCATACTTCCTCATAAATCTGCTGTTTGGTCAAAATTTTCCCTTGATGTTTTGCACAGTACAGGAGCAAATCAAATTCCTTTGGGGGCAGTTCAAAAGTGCCGTTTGATGTAGTAACAGAACGATTTTCAAGATCAATCTGCAATCCGTCAAAATTTAGCTTTTGTATGGCTCCAGCTTGCTGATTAAAGCGAGTGTAGCGGCGAATAAGAGACGCAATACGGGCAATCAGTTCATCCATATCGAATGGTTTTGTCAGATAATCGTCCGCCCCGGCTCGTAAGCCCCGTACTTTAGAAATGCTGTCATTTTTAGATGTGAACATCAAAATCGGCAGACTGTTCTCTTTGCGGATTTCTTCCAGCGTTTCAAAGCCATCCATACCAGGCATCATCACATCCAGCACCACAAGCTGATACTCCTGCTCTCTTAATTTTTGTAAGCCCTCTTTTCCGGTATTACAAAAATCAGCTTCTATGTTTTCTGCTTGTACGCTACGTTTAATCAAAGCGCACAGTTCTCTGTCATCATCTATAATCAGGATTTTATTCATGGTGCAACCCCTTCCCTTGTTTTGTCCTTCCGTCAATCGGCTTTTCTGCGTTCTTTGGGATCAGCCAAACACCAGCCATCTTTACAGCGCCGGGAATGCGCCCTCCGGCGCAATAATAATTTACCCTACGAGGTGTCACGCCCCACTTTTCGGCGGCCTCTTTCAATGTCATATAGTCCATTTCGCACCTCCACAGAGTACATTATAGTTCTCTTTCTCGAACAATGCAAGGAACGAAATGTGAATTATAAACTTCAACCAACCTGCATATAGCAACATTCCACGGGCGAAGTATGAATTATACAATGTAACTGGGTGATGTTATATGGCGAAAGTTGAAGATTGTCCCGGTTTTGAAACCTTCGGCGCAGATGTCAAAGCTGCACGAGAGGCAAAGCGTCTGGCACGAAAAACATTGGCAGAAATGGTTGGGATTGAATGGCGGTATCTTGCCAACATTGAGAATCAAGGTGCGATTCCGAGCCTGCCTGTGATGATCCAGTTGATTAAGGTCTGCGGACTTCCCGTGGAACGGTATTTTAACCCGGAGATTATGCGAGAAGAAAGCGAACAGCGGCAACGGGTCAGCCACAAGCTGAAGCTTTGCCCTGAAGAATACCTGCCGATTATCGAAGGTGCCATAGACGGGGCGCTCAAAATGGAACAGACTGCGAAGCAGAAGGAGGACGCATAATCGCGGCCTCCTTCTGGCGTTTCTGTATCATGTTTCCCTGCACTTTTCCAAAAGTTCCCGGCACCTCTGCTGGATTTCTCCGGTTTCTGTCACAGTCAGGTCACGGTCATTTCCAGTAATCTTATCTTCCAGAAAGTTGGCGTATGTACCCAACAAAGCGTTCCGTAAATCCTCCGGGGTTTTCTGTATTTCAGCGCTGTACCAGTCATTCCGGTGGGGTTCCCATGCCATCAATGTATAACCGTGGCTGGTCTGAACCACCTCATACAGTGGATCATCATCCAGATATGCCTGAAACACTTTCAAAATCTTTTCAAAGGTCAGCATTTCCCGCACCTCCCATTCAGCTGCAAATCAGTTCCCTGATTAAAATTTCCTCAATCTGTGCCGTTAATGTGTTCATCAGCCCCACCCAACGCATAGGGTCACAGGCTTTCAGTTCTTCCGTGACACCCGCAGTCTCCATCATGTGAGGCAACATGGTGTCCACGCGCTCCTGCGCTGTCCGGTCAATCTCTAACAGGTGTGGATACAGCTTCTCGCTCATCAGCAGTTGGTTGTAGAGAATGGGGCGATGTTTCTTTAGGTAGGATTTTCTCATCCTGCCGTACTTGCCGATAGAAGTTTCCGGCTGTTCAGAAAGTTTTAGGTTGGGTATATCATAATCTCCACAACGAATGTAAGTCAACTTACTCATTTTCATTCTCCTTTGCTTCGTGATGATTAGACTGCTGCGCTGGCTGCTATGCTGCCTTTGCGCGGTTCTTCTTTCGGCAGCTGACCGATAGTAGAAAAAACACCTTTTTTCATATCCTCAGCCCGGATCAGGGCTTTCTTAGCGTCCATTTCCGCTTTTTTCTGCGCCTTGATTTTGTCCTCATACCGTTTCTGTGCGCCGCTGGCTTTTCGTTTCAAATAGTTCTGATGGAGCCTGTCCTTGCGTTCTTCTTTTTTTCGCAATTCTTCCTGTTCCTCCGGGGTTAAAGGAACCGGCTGTAAGGATGGTGGGATATAGCGTCCTAAAAAATTGAAGTAGATTTCAATTTCCTGCGTGGTGTCCTGACTGCCTTTTCGGGCGCGTTCGTGGACAAGGATTTTCTCTACAAACTCGTTGAACATGGTGTTTGTCAGCGTGTCAAAATTCTCGTATTTATCAATCAGGGCTATAAATTTCTCTGCGGATTTCTGGCTTTGCTCGTAGCCGGTAACAGCCTTTTCCAGCTCTGCAATTTCAATCTCAAGTGCATCCTGCTCTTTGGCATACTGTGTATCAAGCGCCTTATATCGTGCATCCGGCAGCTTGCCGAGGGCGTTGTCCTCATAGATTTTGCAAATCAGTTTTTCCAGTTCTCCGGCTCTCTTTTGAGCAGCAGCCAGACGCCTGCGCTTTTTCGATATATCGGCACTCTGTTGAGCAACCTGCGTTTCCTGAACGGTGTGAATAAATTCCGTCCGGTCATTTCTCGAATATTCAGCGATAGCCCTGAGCGTGTCGGAAACCAATGTCAGGACAGCACTCTCATTGATACGGTGTTGTGTAGGGCATAGTGTCCCACACGGAACTTTGGTATAATTGGAACAGGTATATTGAGAAATCCGCTTGCCATTGTTGGTGCGGTGGACATACATCTTGCCGCCACAATCGGCACAATAGAGCAAACCTGTGAGGGGAGCCGCTTCGCCCCAGCCGTTTGGATAACGCCGTACATTGCTGCGGATTTTCTGCGCCAAATCAAAGGTCTGCTGGTCGATAATGGCTTCATGGGTATTCTCAAAGATCGTCCATTTGTCCTCAGAAACATAGTGGCTTTTCTTGTCCTTAAAGTGCTTGCGGGTCTTGAAATTGATGGTATGCCCTAAATACTCTCGTTTTTTCAAAATGTTCACGATGGTAGATGATCCCCACCCATAGGGGTCTTTGACCGGCTTTGAACGGTTCACACCCTCGTTGAAGCGGGCAAGGTGTACGACAGGAATTTCAATCCGGTCTGTGGATAATTTGCAGGCGATCTGGTAAGGCCCATATCCCTCCAGCGTGAGGGAAAAGATACGGCGTACCACTTCGGCAGCTTCCTCATCTACCAGCCAATGCTCCCGTTTTTCGTCCCATAAGTAGCCGTAAATCACAGTGCCGGTCAGGTGCTTGCCACTCATGCCTTTTGACTTAAACACAGATCGGATTTTCCGGCTGGTATCACGGGCGTAAAATTCATTCATGATGTTGCGGAACGGGGTAAAATCGTCATCGCCTTTCAGACTGTCCACACCGTCGTTGATGGCAATCAGACGAACACCTCGCTGCCGCAAAACCTCCATAACTTGACCGACCTTCAGATAGTCGCGTCCTAACCGGCTCATGTCCTTGATGACGATTGCCTCTACACGCCCTGCCTCCACTTCCTCCATCATCGCCAAAAATCCGGGGCGGTCAAAACGGGTGCCTGAGATACCATCATCGGTAAAGTGCGTAGGGTTGGGCAGCCCATTCCGGCGGGCAAAATCCTCTAACATCTGTTTTTGGTTGGATATGGAGTTGCTCTCGCCCTGTAACTCATCGTCCCGGCTCAGGCGCTCGTACAGTGGGGTAATTTTTTCATTTCTCATGGCTGTACCTCCTGAAACAAAAATGCTCTAAGTGATTGCTTCACTAACCATGACAAAATCATGATTAAGAAGTCACTTAGAGCATATATCACCGCTGCTTAGCTTGAATTTGCGGTATTGCTTCACGGCGAAGCAATCCGGTTTGCGTTTGGCAAGGCCGTCAAACATATAATCCACGGCGTTTTTATAGTTTTCGTCATCCTCCTTGACCTCCATGCCGGAGATCATATCCACCAGCGTATTCATATTCCGATCCTCGGCAGGCCCCTCAAAAATGATATAGGCAATCAGGGCGCAGTACAAAAGCGTTTCCGCTTTCGTCCAGAACGGATCGCCCTCCTTGCCCTCGCCCTTGGTGTTGGTGATCAGGGCGTTCACGAATTTCAGGATGTCGGCCTCATTGCGGATATATGACAAAGGGTTGTAGTGCATGGACTTGGAAAAGTCTATGCTGTTGAACACCTTAATTTTGTAGCCCCGTTTTTGCAAAAACGAGCCGACCTGCCCCAGCACACCGCCCTTGGGGTCTACCACCACATAGGAAGAATGAGCTTGCAGGAGCTGCGGCGTGAGCCAAAAGCGGGTCTTGCCCGAGCCGGACGAGCCGATGCCACAGAAATTGAGGTTGCGGGCGTTGGCGGGATTTTGGGGACGGGTATTCATGGTGAGCCGTTCCGTGGCGGTCAGCAGCATATTGTTTTCAAACTTGGAATCAATGAACGGCTTGATGTCCTTTTCGTTTCCCCAGCGGGCTGTGCCGTACTCGGCATCGCGGCGAAATTTCCTTGCTTTTCTCGCCTTGCAGTAGATCAGCAGCCGGAAACCGACTGCGCCCACAATGCCGACAAACCAATCCAGCGGGGCAAGGCCGGGGGCGAAGCTGGCAAAGGCCGCGCCGATGGTCTGGCCCAGCCCCAGCAGCTTTTCCCCGAAGCCCGCACCAGCGGCCAGACGGTACGCCGTGCCGATTTTCAGGCAAAACCAGCCGATGAACAGGTACGGGATATTCGGAAGAACATACTTCCTGATTTTATCTGTCACCATGCGCCGCCTCCTTTGTCAGCTCCCGCTGGGGCTGCTTTTTCACCTGTTCCTCCGCCTGCCGGAGTTGCTCCCGGATCGGTGTCTGCCGGGACTTGGCCCGTTTCAGCTCCAAACGGGAATACTCGGCAAAGCAGCCTGTGATGGCGTCGGCCTGCCGTGCCTTGAACAGAAGCAGATATTTTTCATCCCCCACACGGCGGATGGCATAGTCCACGCCCCATTTCCGGGCCACCTTGTCAAACAGCTTAGGCGTGTCCACTTCAATGGCGTTGGTGTCCCCACCGTGGCCCATGAGCTTTCGCACACTCTGTTTGCCGTGGGGTGTCTGCGCCTTGCGGTGCTCCTTGGCGATCTTCCGGCCCACGGCTGCCACCACATAGGCCAGCGCACGGGCGGTCAGCTTGGACGCCTTGACGCTGACAGCGATGGTTTGCCGGGACACTTCATCTCCGACGATAGCTTACACCTCCTTTGCCCTCTGGCCACCGTGACCAGAAGCGGCCTATCTGTCCTCGCGGCTGGCGGGGAGCCGCTGCTTTTCCTCGTTCAGCGCCGAACGGTCTATGACCTCCTGATACGCCGCCATCTGCTCCCGGATATTCAGCTTGGGATAGGCAAAGATGCGGTGCTCCGGGGGAATATCTTCCATCCCGTGATACCGCTCCACAAAGCCGCCGCCGTTATTGAACACATAGCCGCCGGGGGCAAAGTGACCGCCCTCATTGATCCGCACGTCCCGCCCGTAGGCTTCAAAGTCGAAGTAGGGCAGCACATTATCCGGCACATCCAGCATTTCCATTTCCTCGATGTAGACCCGGCCCAGCGCCTCCTCGCTGTCGATACCGGGGTAAAAATCATAGCAGTCCAGATTTTGCGCGAGGTTGATCAGGTCATGGACGCTGCCTGTGTATTCGCCGCTGTCAATGACGGCTTCAAACTTTTCAATATCGCTCTGGTCGAGGTCAGACAGCACATGGGCCAGATGGTTCAACTCGTCAATACTTTCATACTCGCCCAAATGGTCGTATAGGCCCAGCACATCACCGTCGAACGAGGTAATGAAGATTTCTTCATACCGCACCCCATCCACGCCGATGCGTTTCAAAAGAGACTGCACCTCCTCCGTGGTAGCTGGGAATTTCAGCGTTTCGCCCACAAGCCGCCCCTCGTTATATTTGCCGAGGTTGGTAATGTAGGCTTCAAACAGGGATGACATTTTCAGCACCTCCTTGTCAGAACATCGTATATGCCGCGCATAATGTACTCGGCGCAGGGCAGCGCGATAGCATTTCCCAGCGCCCGGTAACGGTGGGCGGGCAGGATTTCCACACCGTCTGCGCCGTACTTTGTCCAGCCCTCCGGCAGCCCCATGAGACGTTCACATTCTCTTTCTGTGGGAAAGCGGACACAGCCCCCGGCAGGATCGTCCTCATACCAAAAGGCAAAGGGGCTGACCGTGCTGGCTAACAGAGTGGGAAAAGGGTCAGTTGGCAGTCCGAAGCTGTTTCGGAACGCCTCAGTTGTCCGCTCCTTTGCCGATGCCCGCATACGGTAGCATTGAAAGGGGCGGGTGATCGGTACACGCCGCCCTGCTTCAATAAAAGAGCCTCGATCTCCGCAGGCGGCGGACAGCCAGCAATCTCCGCCAGACGCAGAAATTGACTGCACTGTGCGGGGCTTAAAAAGTATTTCGTGGGAACATTGTCCTCCAAAGTCTGCCACAACAAAGACGCGCTGCCGTCGTGCCAATCGGGGGCTTGCCCAATGCTGGGCGTCCATGAGCCGCCATGAGAGATCGGGCGTATGCCCTCGCACCATTCCGGCTCCTGTCCATCTTCCAGAAGCAGGCATTGAAATGTCGGCGGCTGTGAACGATGAGAGCACGGCTCTAAAGTCCATCCGGTCATTTGAAAAAAACGCTCCCATGACGTTCTCCCAAACAGCGATTGCTGGAAATATACCATTTGTCGCCTCCCTCATTTCACGGATAATACGGATCGCATGAAAGAACAGACTGGATTTTTCCCCGGCAAGACCGGCCCTGTTGCCGATCTGTGAGAGGTTCTGGCAGGGTGAACCAAAGGTGATGATGTGGACGGGCGGAATGTCGCCGCCGTTTAGCTTTGTCACATCTCCTAAATGCGCCATACCGGGAAAGTGGCGTTTCGTGATGGAGATAGGCGCTTTTTCGATCTCGCTGGCCCATGCGGGCACGATACCGCAGCGCACTGCCGCCAGCGGGAACACGCCGATCCCGTCAAACAGGCTCCCCAGCCGGATCTCGCTCATATCAGCGGTGGCCCTGACGCTTTACGGTCAGGATGCCGTCCAGCGTGGTTGCCGTGATCCCCAGCCGCTGGGCCACGGCCACATCGTTTTTCATGCTTTCCGTGGAGATACTGCCGCACACCACCAGCACATGAGAGCGGCGGAGCAGGTCACGGCCCATGTCGATGCCGCTCTTATGCTCCTCGGGAACGGCGTCGTTCAGGAAAAGCGGCTGATAGAGCGTGGGGCAGATGGGCGAAAAGCCCGCCTCATAGACAGCGCGGCAATACTTGGCGGCCTGCTCCGTCGCCTCGCAGGGATCGCCGCTCCACGCGGCGGTGATATACGCAAGGGGTCGTTTCATTTTGAAAACCTCCGTTTTTATATAATGTAGTGGGTCAACCTTTTTCCCCCGCCCTTTTCCAATCTTGGAAAAGGGGGCGGCTCTGGAGGATATACCCCCGCCGCTTGCCAGAGAAAAAGCACCGCCGGGGCAGGCGGTCAAGGGCAAGTCCGCCGCACACGGCGGGGCGAAGCCCCCTTGACAGCCCACTCCCGCCTGTGCTCGATTACGGGCGGCGACGGGGGATATAACCGCAAGGGCCGTATCCTATCGGGGCAGCAAAAAGCCTCTGGTCATGGTGGCCAGAGGTCGTTACTTTTCCATATCCATTTTCTTATCGGGCTTGGCAAGCTCGGGCGGCTGCCGCTCTTTCCAGTCCTCCAGCAGCGTCATGATCTGGTCTTTCATCTGCCGGGGCGTGGCCTCCTTGCCAAAAAACTTTTCCAGTTCAGCGCCAGTAATGATCACGTCACGATCCTCCTTTTTCTTTTCTTCACACAAAATACCGTCGATCACATCCGGGGAGAGCTTGTTTTCCTTGTCCAGCTCGCGGAGCCGCTTTGCCTGACCCTTGGAGGGCGAAGCCTGCTGGCCCTCAATGGACACGGCGATATACTTCTGGTGCTTGGGGCGCACACGGGAAATTTCCACAGCCGGGGTGAAAGACAGCTTTCCGTCATCCATCGTCTGCTTCAATTCCGGCACAAGATCATTGAGCCAGATATACCGCTGCACGGTTTTCACGCTCATGCCGTTGCGTTGGCCCACGCTTTCAAGTGAGAGCTTTCCGGCCTCGGCGCTGTCGCCGCGCGCCCCCTGATGCTTGATGGCCTCATACTGCATTTTCAGGGACATAGCCTTTTCGCTGGGCAAAATCGTTTCGCGCTGACGGAGGTTGTCATCCGTCATAGCGAGAATGGCCTCGTCATCCGTCATATTGCGGACGATACAGGGCATATTGCGATACCCGGCAAGCTGGCTGGCCATCTGGCGGCGGTGGCCCGCGATGATCTCATAGCCGCCGCCCTCACGGGGACGTACCAGCGCGGGCTGGTTGACGCCGCCGTTGCGGACACTCTCCACCAGAGATTTCATTTCCGCATCGTCACGGACACCGAAAGGATGATCCTTGAAAGGGTGCAGGTCGGAAAGGTCAAGATAGACGATTTCCTCTTTTTCGGCGCGGGTAGCGTCGCGGGGTGTAGGCGGCACTTCCGGGGCCGGAGGTGCTCCCTTTTCCTCGGGGGCTGCATGGGTTTTGCCAGCCTTGGGCGGCTTGGTCTGCTCCGGGGCCACTTTTTCCGCCTTGGACGGGCGGCCACGGCGGGGCTTTTCCGCCTGTGTCTCTTTCTTGGCCCCCGGCTCGGTAGGCGCAGCTTTTTCGGATTTTGCGGGGCGGCCCCGTTTGGGCTTGGTTTTCTCCGGCTCCGGCATGGGCTTTTTCCATTCCTGCTTGCTGTACTCGGTGACGGAAACAGGCTGGGCTTCCGGCTCCTTGGGGATGTCCGTCGGAGCATCCTTTTCCGGCGTGGAACGCACAGCGGAAAGGTCGATCACCTTTGCGGACGGAGCGGGGCCGGCGCCCACATCAGGGATCTCGGCCTGCTCCTTTTCCGGGGCTTTTCCCGGCATTTCAGGCGGGGTCTGTTCCTCCGTGGTAGGGGGATGCTTGTTTTCTTCTGCCATGACACGAATAACCTCCTTGACAAGAATTTAGGCCACGCCGCACGGCTGGCCCATATCAGCACACAGAGAAAACGCTGTCTGCATACAAAAACACCGCCTATGTCCTGTTAGGCGGTGCATTGTGTAAGGCTTGGCAGCTCATTTTCAGTTGTTTTTCTCTGTGTGCCCTTGTCAAGCGATGTTTTCCTCCTTAATGAATACATTTTAATTTTATGTAAAGCAATTTGCCTTATATGTTTATTTTCTTTCGCGGTGTCCAAGCTGTTCATGTAAGAGGACATCCATCCGCACATTCTTTTCGGTTCAAATTGACTTTACTTAATAACTATATTATAATTATATCAATAATAATCAAAAGAACAAGTACGCACATAAAAGTGCAATACTAACCAAAAGGAGAGTGTAAAATGGGGGCCCGCTGCATATCAAAAGAACAATTGGAAACCACTGGATTTAGCTACACACTGTCATTAATCAACGGAAAATACAAAATGACCATCCTCTATACCCTGATGGAATTTGGTGTCGTCCGTTTCAATGAAATGAAAAAGTATATCGGTGGAATTTCTTACAAAACACTTAGTTCTACCCTAAAAGAACTTGAAATGGATCAATTAATTCATCGCGAAGAATACCCACAAATTCCTCCAAAAGTAGAATACAGCTTAACCGAGCGCGGAAAGTCCCTGATTCCCATTTTAGACGGAATGTGTGACTGGGGTGACAAGCATCGGCTATAATTTCATACCCACAAACGCCATCCTGGCTTTTCTTCTAAAAAGTGATGGCCGGCGTTTGTGCTCTTCACTTCACTCCGCTCTTCCATTCAAATATGCCTTTGAACCGTTTATTTTCCGAAAATGGGCAGCAATAGACATAAATTAAATGCTTTTTCCTAATTCATATGCCTGTTCCACTTCTTTTTTCCCGTCAACGTCTCCCGGCATCATATTGCCGCCCGCCAGGACATGGCCCAGATTTTTCCATCTTAAATGTTCCATCAGGTGATCGTAATATACCACCGCATCCTCAAACCCATTTCCTTCCGCTGCCATCAGAAGTGCAGATGACTTATTGCCGCGAAGGTAATTTTTATTTCCTTCTTCAAGTGCAAACAAACGATCCACTGCCGTCCGGAGCTGCCCACTCATATTCCAATAATATAGCGGTGATGCCATAACAACGACATCTGCCTCTTTCACCGGCTGATAAATCTGCTGCATATCATCTTTTTGGACGCAGGGATATTCTTCCTCATTTTTTCCTCCAAAACATCCTTTACAGCCATGGATCTCCATCTTTCCAAGCCGGAAAATCCGGACGGTATTTCCGGCCTCCTCGGCGCCTTTTGAAAATGCATTTACTAATGCAGCTGTATTTCCCTTTTCCCTCGGGCTTCCATTTAAAATTACAATTTTCTTATTCACAAACTCTTCCTCCATGCTTGAATATATATCAATACTCTGCCCCCTATTTCCGGAGCAGCCAAAAGACATTTAGGTAATTCTATCCTAAATGTCCTTCAGCTTTACCATTTACCGGCCTTTATTTTTCATAGACATCTGATACTTCTGCTTCTACATATTTTTTATAAAGCTCATTCCACTCATTCTGAACCAGTTCAGAGCTGCAATGCGCTTTAAAATCAGCCTCCTTTTCCCAGGCATCGGATACTACCATTTTATCAGAGTCCGTGATCGATTCACCAATCTGATAATAAATATTACCCTTTTGCTTGCGGAAGTTTTCAATCAGCTGCAAGCGTCTGAGTTCCGCTGCGTATTCACTTCTTTTCCCGCTTTTAATCGTCAGTACTGCAACAAAGTTTGTCATCTTTCCATCCCCCATTTATTTAATACTAATACTTTCAAGTTTACACGTTTTTGCATTTCAATAGTGCCGATTACACTGCAACCATCCACAAAATCATCCTCTTACGCCTCTACTTCCCCATTTTTCAGACGTTTAAAGTAATCAAGTGTCAGTTCCCGCATTTTCGGAACCCAGAACATAATGCCAATGACATGAACTAAAATTATAATCATATTTCCGACATCTACCCACGGCAGAGCTGCATCTACACCAACCGTTCCGCCTAAGAAGCAAAATACAACTACCAGCACCTGCATTATTTTTCTGGCTGCTTTACCGAGCAGGTTCTCTGCCAGAATTCCGGAAGAAGTTGACATGGATAACGCCGAGGATGCTGCAAACAAAATCAAGCTGATGGAAGCTACCAGTCTTCCGATTAAGCCAATCGTGCCAAATGCATTGATTGCAAGGACAGAACCCGGAGCACCTGTTGTCCATGTTCCAGTTACCAAAATAACCATCGCACTGAATGTACAGATAACCATCGTACACATAAATACTTCAAAAATACCGAACATTCCCTGTTTTACCGGTTCATTGGTATTCGCCTGGGCATGAAGGATACTTGCACTTCCGTTTCCGCCATCATTCGAATAAACACCTCTTGCGCATCCATTTTTAATCGTAGCTGAGAGCGCCGCTCCTGCAAATCCGCCGGTTGCTGCCGTTCCGGTAAATGCGTTCGTAAAGATAGATACAAATGCTGGAACAAAATTTTGAATATTTAAAATAATCAGGATTGCTCCCGCTGCCATGTAAATAAATGCCATCGTCGGGACCAGTTTATCGGTTACCTTTACCAGAGCACCTAATCCGCCCAGGAGAACTGCAATAATAATCACGCAGCAGATAATGGTTGTAATCATTGGTTGGACGCCAAACGTAGCAACGGATGATGTAATGGCTCCTGTATGTACGCCGCAGCCAATTCCCATACCAAAGCAACAGGATACCGCCCAAATCCATCCAAGCGGTTTCCATATCTTCGCCAGATAAATATTGGCTCCGCCACGCCACTGTCCATTTTCATCTTTCTGCCGTGTGTAAACGCCCAGCAAAGCCTCCGCATATTTTAAAGCCATCGCGATAAATCCAATCACCCACATCCAAAAGACAGCTCCCGGTCCACCCAGTGCAATTGCGCTGCCGACACCAATGATGTTTCCTGTTCCGATCGTGTTGGCCAGTGTAGCCACCATAGCCGACCAGCTGGAAATACCTGATTCATCCTTACTATGTGCTGCATCTCCAAAGGTTGTCTTAAGCATATGTCCAAAATGCTTGATCTGTACAAAATCGCAGGCGACCGTGATAACCAGACCTCCGCCAATCAGAACAATCAGCATCGGAAGTGTCCACATCCACCCAGTAAACGCCATAATTGCATTATAGATTGCCATACGTATCTCCCTTCTTAATAAGCTCTGCTTTCTTATTACTCGTACATAGATGCAAAATATACAAACATCCGATCCTGATCCAACGTTCCACTAACCGGATCCGCATGCATCAGTTCCGGATGCCACTGAACCGCGATAATCGGAAGTTCCTTATGGACCATTCCCTCTATAATGCAGCTTCGTTTACACTCCACTTCAACTTTTTCTTCATTTTCAATTTTTCTCATCCATTCTTCTTTTTCTTCTTTTGAAAGGATTCCGGAAAACCATACCTGGCCAATCTTAAATCCCTTTCCCGGCTTCTTAACCGCCTGATGATGTGCAGAGTTTACAATTCCGCTCGCCCCATACATCAGCTCAAACGGTGTTCTCCGGATATTAATCGTATTATGCAGCTTAATTTCACCTGACTCATATGTATGCATATTGCCTTTTTCCAGATCCTGGATAATGGTTCCTCCAAAATATATGTTGACAAGCTGCATTCCTCGGCAAATCGCTAAAATTGGTTTTTTAGCCTTAACGGCCGCGTCCACAACTGCAAGCTGAAGCTCATCCAGTTCCCGGTCCAGATTTTTGCTGCCCTGGTTCTCTTCCCCATAGAGAGCCGGGTCCACATCCGGAAGACCGCCTGGAAACAAGATGCCATCGCACTCTTCAACCACCTTCGGATCCAATGAAATAACCAGTTCTGTATCCAGATTTTTCATCGCATCTGAAATGCCATCATACATCCCGTGTTCGTCTCTTTCTCGTTCTACATACATGACTTTTTTCATTTGTTTGTTCCCCTCCTGTTTTGTCATTATAATAATTTTTTTGCAAAGCGATCTTTCTATAAGCTTGCTCCTATACAGCATTTGCAGTTCTCTTCCTCTTAAGAACTGTTCAAGTTGAAGGATCATGTCTCCAGTCATTAACAAACATCTGTAAAGGACAAACTGTAAAGCAAAATAATACTCAGACAGGTTGCCACACCTTCTGGATATGACAACCTGCTCAAGTTTTTTATATGTGTATTAGGTTGTATGAAGTCTATTTCTCTATAATTCTAAAATTACTTACGAATCTTCTCCACAAATTCCTTCAGTCTCTTGCATCCCTCAACAACATTCTCATAGCTGTTTGCAAAGGACATACGGATATAGTGGTCGCCTTCGCTTCCGAATACATCGCCCGGTACCATTGCTACCTTGGCATTTTCAAGAAGCAACGGGGCAAATTCCTGTCCACTCATGCCGAGTTTTTCGATGTTGATGAAGATGTAGAACGCACCCTTCGGGCAGCGGCAGCTCAGTCCGTCGATCTCGTTGATTGCTTTAACTGCATAGTCGCGGCGTCTCTGATACTCTTTTACCATGTCTGCTACTTCGTTCTTCTCTTCTTTCAGCGCTACGACGCCGGCTTTCTGTACGAAGGAACTTGCACAGGTAACCACGTGCTGATGCAGCTTATTGACAGTCTTGACAATCTCTTCGCTGCAGGCTGCGTAGCCGAGACGCCAGCCGGTCATGGAGTATGCTTTGGAGAAGCCGTTTAATGTGATGGTTCTCTCCTTCATGCCCGGAAGAGAGGCGATGCTGATGTGTTTTGCATCATCGTATAACAGTCTCTCATATACCTCATCTGATATAATCATGATATCGTTCTTCACAGCAATCTCTGCCAGTTCTTTCAGCACATCCTCTGCCAGCACACCGCCGGTCGGATTGCTCGGAGTGATAAGAACGAGTGCCTTGGTCCGTGGGGTAACCTTTGCACGAATCTCATCCAGATCAATCTGGTAATCATTCTCCTCTTTCAATGTATAGGTAATCGGAACCGCGCCCAGAAGCTTCGGAACATTTAAGTAGTTTAACCAGCCCGGATTCGGAACCAGAACCTCATCGCCCTCGTCGAGAAGTGCTGCCATGACATCAAAAACTGCCTCGGAAAGACCTACACTGACGATGATCTCAGTCGGTTTGTACTCTACATTGTTCTGCGTCTTTAATTTCCAGGCAATCGCCTCCCGCAGCTCCATGGTACCAAAGTTGGAAGTATAGAATACATCGCCTTTTTTGATATCCTCGATGCAGGCATTCTTGATGTATTCCGGTGTATCGAAATCCGGACGTCCTAACTCAAAGTGAATGACCGTCTCTCCTGCGCGCTCCATTGCCAGCGCCTTTTCGTTTACTTTACGGATTCCAGACGGAACCAGTTCATCCATTCTTTTTGCGAATAATTTATCCATAATAAAATCTCCTTTTCATTCTGCATATACTCTCAGATTCTCATTGGTCCGCATCTGCTGACACTTTTCCAAGAATATTTTATTTTTCCTGGTAGCCGGCCGGAATTCCGTTTTTCTGTTCTCCAGCCCTTACGCTGCCTTTGTCTCGGTTTCCGCACCAGTTTCCAGCGTATGCATCATGCCCTCGCTGCGTGCTACCACCATGGTGGTTACCACATCACCGGTTACGTTAAAGGTTGTATTTGCCATATCAATCAGTCGGAAGATACCGGCAATCAGACCTACAATCTCCAGCGGAAGTCCCATGTTCGTCAGAAGAATCGTGGTCATGATGATCGCGCCTCCCGGAACACCCGGACAGCCCATAGCTACTAATACAGTAGAAATAATAATGTTTACCAATGCGGACGGTGTCAGGTTCATTCCATAAATCTGTGCCGTCATTACGATAGCCGCTGCATAGTAGATACATCCACCATTCATGTTGATGGTTGCGCCAAGCGGCAGGGAGAACGATGATAACTCGGAAGATACGCCAAACTCATCATTCGTAACAGAGGTTGTGATCGGAAGAGAACCGCTGCTGCTGGTGGTGCTGGCCGTTACAACCCATACTTTCCAGATACCCTGCAGCCATTTCTTTACCGGGAACTTTGCCAGAAGCGCTACCATCGGAATATACATCAGTAAAACAAGGATTACATCGGAAGCATAAACCGTGAGAATCAGCTTTCCGAGCGGTCCAAAGATTTTCAGACCATATGCACCAACTGAATCTGCTAACAGTGCACATACACCAATCGGAGAAAACTCCATAACAATGGCTGTGATTTTATACATTGCATTGGCACAGCTCTGTACACCTGCTAAAAGGCGTTCCCCCTCTTTTCCCATCATGATAAGTGCTACGCCTAAGAATACCGAAAATACGATAATCTGCAGCATATTTGTGTTGGTAAAAGAAGTGAAAATGTTGGATGGGAACATATCGATTAACGTATCAATGATACTCGGCATCGCCTGCGCCTCATAATCAGTCGATTGTGATAACGCGGTTAAATCAAATCCTTTTCCTGGATTGATGATGTTTGCCATGATAAGCCCTAATCCTACACAGAGTGCAGATGTCAGCGCATACAGTCCAACCACCTTCACGCCAATGTTCCGAAGCTTTTTCAAGTCTCCTAAGCTCGCGACTCCCGCTGTGATGGAAAAGAATACCATCGGAACGACAATCATTTTAATCATATTTAAAAAGATGGTTCCCAGAGGTTTTACAATGGTTGCTTTTTCTCCAAATACGAGTCCGATGACAATACCAAGGCCAAAACCGATGAACGTCTTTGTCGCCAAGCTCAATTTCTTTTTTTCTTTCATGAATATTCCCCTTCTTATGCAATACCCTCACTTACTGTTCACACATATGTGACCACCATGTTGTTTCACAGCACTTTCTATTTCAAAAGTGCCTGCTTTAAACAACCTCCTCTATGCTATATTCTCTCCCAGATTTCATTTCCCCAAATGTCCTCCGGGAGAGAGGTATCTGCAGTTCCGGGTAAATTTCCCAATTCACCTGCAAAACATGCCTTCCGTGAACTCTTCCGGATGTCCTGCATTCCGGAAATGCATCTTTGCCATGTTTTGCAATTAGTATGCTCTTGTCATCGCACCGTCTAACAGGATGGTCTGACCAGATACGTATGTATTCGCCTCGGAGCACAGCCATGTAGCCAGACGTCCGTATTCATCGATGGTGCCGTAGCGTCCCATCGGGAACTTCTTCAGGTCTTCCTTCTCGTAATCTGCTACGCTGATGCCAGCCTTGTCTGCACGCATCTTGTTCAGATTCTCAATTCTTGCGGTGCCGATACGACCTGGTCCAATGACATTGACTAAGATATTGTCTTTGCCGACCTCACTCGCCAGGGTCTTGCTCATGCCGACAACGCCCATTCTCATGGTATTGGAAAGAATCAGGTTGTCCAGGCAGTCCTTAACGGAAGAAGAAGTTGAGTTTACGATACGGCCGCCGCCGAGACGTTTCATGGACGGGAGTACCGCACGGATGGTTCTTACGTAGGAGAGCAGGCACATCTCAAAAGCGCCCTCCCATGCCGCATCATCAAAGCTTACGAACGGTCCCGGCTTCGGACCCGGACACATATTTACGAGTGCGTAGATATCGCCCAGTGTTTCAACGGTGTGTTTTACAAGTGCCTCGATGTCCTCCGCCTTGTTAACATCGCAGAGGAAGGTCTCCGGACGGTTTCCGGTTTCTTTCTCAATCTCAGCCTGTGCTTCCAGAAGCTGATCTTTAAACGGTTCTGCGGTACAAATCATAACCTTTGCACCTTCTCTTGCCATCTCGGTTGCAATTCCCTTGCCAAGTCCGGCTGCTGATGCCATACAGAGAACTACTTTGTCTTTTAATCCTAAATCCATGTTGCTACCTCCTGCTTAAAATGAATATATAAAATGATTTGAATGTTCTTTTTGAATTTTTCGTTTTTTTGAAGTATCTTATTTCCCAAATGTATCTGATATGTGTCAGTTTCTTGGAATTGGGATGGCGCTTTCACGCCATCCCCGGTACATATTACAAGGCGATTCTATTTGGGGGAAATCACCATGCAGCCCGTTTTTATCTCCATCCATCACGGATGAAATCTCATTTTTTACGCTTCTTTCTCCGGATGTTTCTTTAAATCAACAACCGGGTTTACAAGTGGTGTCATCTCGAATCCGTCCGGTCCGGTGATGCGGCACTCTGCTACATCGCCATCCTGGATGTGGAACGCTCTCGGTGTTCCGGTGGAAAGGATGTCTCCTGCGTACCATCCCTGGATGCTGCTGTGCAGGGATACCAGACGCGGCGGTCTGTGGGTCATGTTTGCTACTACGTTTTCTGCATGAACTTCACCGTTGTGAACACTCTGAACCAGAAGTTCATTGACATCCGGTACCTCATCCGGGGTTACAAGCTCCGGACCGAAGGAGAAGAAGGTCGGGAAGTTCTTTACGATAGTTAAATATCTCGGATTGCCGCTTACATAATCATTTCCCTTTAAGATGGATTCCTCGGTCATATCAAGGATGGTGGTGTAACCGACGATGGCATCCTGCCAGTTTTCTTCGGATACATCTCTGCAATCCTTGCCCATGATGATTCCAAGCTCAGCCTCTGCGGTGGTTTTCTGTGCTTCTTTTAACTTCGGAAGCAAGATTTCATCGCCCGGACCAATCAGGGTGTCTGCCTGCTTGAAGAAGCTTCCCGGAAATCCCTTCGGAGCTGCAGAACCGATGTCTCCGGCATGGTCTGCATAGTTAAGGCCGATACCAAAGATACGTTTCGGGTTGCGGTAGAGCGGTCCGTATACAACTTTCTCGCTCGGAACCAGTCCCGGAATACTTTCCAGCTCTTCCTTGCCGCCTGCGTTATACCATTTTGTCAGTCCCGGAATCTGCTGCTTCTGGATGAGACTCATGACATCCTCGGCCCATGCGGTTCCCTTTGCTGCATTCAGTGCCTCAATCGGAAGCACTCCATTCTTTAAGACGATACCGGCTTTTTCTGTTCCGTTCACTTTGATAGTTGCAAATCTCATATGGTTTCCTCCTTTATCTGTCAGAGATTGCTTCTTCAGAAGTTCTATTTATCTGTTTCTTTTCATTTTGTTTCAGCGTCTGAAACCCAACCTCTTGAAGCTCTCTGTTTCTTTCTGACATTACTTTACCATTCCCACCAAAAATGTTCCAACTCTCTTTCGAATATGGACGTATAGGTAAATGGTTATGGACTATAACGTGTCTAAAATGATACTTGACCTTCCCTAATAAGCGAAAATACGCCTGGATACAGGCTTTCCTTGTAGTTGGAGGAAGTGGAAATGCCTGTTCCAGACGTATGATTTTAAATATATATATAATCGTTTTATTATGGCTTTTATAAGTTAATCATTCTAGTAGTATGTTTGATGTCCATAGGAGAATCCTTATGCCTGTCCATGGCACTGAGAATCTGAACACCTATTTTAATATGCAGCTTTAAAGACACCGATGATCTGTTCTTTCGTTGCCTTTCTCGGATTCGTGACGCTGCACACATCCTTCATGGCATTTTCGGCCATCACAGCAAAATCTTCTTCCTTGACACCCAGATCACGCAGACGTTCCGGGATACCTACCTGGCTGCTGAGCTGACGGATCGCTGCGATGGCTTTTCTTGCCGCATCCATCGTCGATAAGCCTTCGGTTATCTCGCCCATTGCCTTCGCAATATCGCGGAACCGGTTTGCATTTCCGATCAGGTTGAACTCTTCTACATGCGGCAGGAGAATCGCATTGCAAACGCCGTGCGGCAGGTTATACATACCGCCAAGCTGGTGTGCCATCGCATGTACATAGCCCAAGGATGCGTTGTTAAATGCAATTCCTGCCAAATACTGGCCATATGCCATCTTGTCACGCGCCTTCATATAAACACCATTGGCAACTGCCTTTGGAAGATACTGAGTAATCATCGTAATCGCCATCAGGGCAGCTGCATCTGTAAGCGGATTGGCAGCGGTCGATACATAGGCTTCGATCGCATGTGTTAATGCGTCCATACCGGTAGCTGCAGTCAGAGCCGGCGGCATTCCTACCATCAGGTTCGGATCATTGATCGCAATCTGCGGTGTCACACGCCAGTCCACGATCGCCATCTTTACATGACGGCTTGTGTCTGTGATGATGCAGAATCGGGTAATCTCCGACGCTGTTCCGGCTGTCGTATTTACCGCGATCATCGGGCATAGCGGTTTATCTGAGCGATCCACGCCCTCATAATCACGGATATTTCCTCCATTGGAAGCCACCAGTGCAATCGCTTTCGCACAGTCATGGGAAGAGCCACCGCCCAGGGATATGATAGAATCACAGCTATTCTCTTCAAATATTTTGAGTCCCGCTTCTACATTGACATCCTTCGGGTTTGGTTCCACACCATCAAATACGACACTCTCTACCTCTGCATCCGAAAGAATCTTCTGAATCTGTTCTGCCATCCCATTTTTCGCTAAAAATCCATCGGTTACAATCAGTGCCCTTCTTCCTCCCAGGCTTTGCATCAGAGTTCCTGTTTCTTTCACGGAATCCTCACCAAATAAATTTCTTGTCGGTAAAAAATAGTATGTTGTTGCCATATCGTATACCTCACTTTCCATTCCAGTTTTTTCGGCTACGGGATATACTCTAGCATTTTATCTGACAAAAATCCAAGTCACTTTTAAATATGGCACTATAAGCAATTTCCTATCAGTATTTTGTGAAATTTTAAACTATTTTTTAGCCAGTAGAATGTATTTGATAAAATCATCCACTGTTGCCCCCACGCCCGGATAGCGCTTCATCGACAAAAGGATTGCACGCTTTGCCAGCGGATCGCCAATCTTGTAATAACAGAGTTTTTCCGTTTTCTCTGTGTATTTCAGCAGTGCATCCCTAAAAAAGATGATACCGGACTGTCCGCTCCGCGCCACATTATAGGCAGTCTGAAGCTGATCAAAATACATAATCACCTTCGGCTCGAAACCAGCGTGGGCGCAGATATCCATACTCCTTTTATAAGAATCCTGATTCTTTTTCAGCATCAGAAATGGTTCTTTCGAGACTTTGGAAAGGTCCACCGCACGCACCGCTTCATCCAGAAAACTCCGCTCCAGGATTGATTCCCTGGAGATCTGAAACTCTTTCAGCTTCTCATTCACAGCAAAGGAAGCAGGAACCGCCATAATCATATACTCATACCCCAGCGTCACACTCTCAAACATCTCCGGGTCGAGTGCCTCGACATCCATCGTGATATCAAACTGCCCGGTTCTAAGCCCCGCATCCATCCCTGAAATATCCGTCTCCGTCACGTTGATCCGGCACTTTGGATTCAGTCTGCAATAGCCCCGGATCACCTCCGGAAGAAAATACGCACAGAAATATCCGGAGCTTCCGATGTTAATCACACCGGAACGGATACCCGCCAGCTCTGCAAAATGCTGCTCCATCTCATTGCTGAGCTCGTATATCTTCCGCGTTTTTTCCAGATAATACTGCCCCGCCGGGGTCAGTGCCACCGGGTTCACATTCCGGTCAAAAAGCGAGATCCCATATAACTCTTTCTCAATCTTTTTAATCGCGCCGCTGAGCGCCGGCTGGGAAATATAGAGTTTCTGGGCTGCTTTTGAAAAACTTCCTTCCTTCGCAATTTCCATCACGTATTCATACTCACGCTTACTGAACATACTCCCATCCCTCCATTGTATCTCTATGTACTCTATCAGCTACCCGCTTTTATCCGGTTATATGTTTTAGTCTCTCTCCCGGAAAAAAAGTAAAAATATTTTTATCGCAATTATAACGGGTTCTTTTTATCACGTCAATTCTGTAATGTATACTATTTTTACACAATTTTCAGTCTCTAAACAACAATCCGAGCATTTTTCACTCTTGCTTTATGAGGCGTTCTTTCCTATAAAACAACGAAAAAGACGCTATGCTGAAGCCTCATTACTTCGTACACAGCGTCTTTTTATCCAGAATTTTATTAAAATCTAAAATTTGAATTATTCAGCCTGCTCAGACTCTTTCTTTGCGTTCAGGTACTCCTGGATGTTTGCCATAACCTCGTCTGCGTTCAGACCGTGTACCATGCAAGCCTCCTCCAGAGACTCACCGATCGAAGACGGACAGCCAACACAGTGCATGCCTGCCTCCATCAGAACATATGCAATACCCATATCATACTGAAGCATCTCGCCCATCGTGGTTGCTTTTGTGATTTCCATGATAAATTTTCCTTTCTATTCATACTTGCAGTCTCTTACGCAGCTTTGCGGTTTTCACCGCCGCTGCAAAAACACCGCGATTATTCTTATGCTTTCTTATATTAACACGAATCGCGCGGTTTTACTATCTTTTTTTGTGAAACATAGAAAATGTTACGATTCACTGGAAAAATTTTTCTGAGCTGAAAATTTTGTACAATCCGGCAGCAGCATTGCTCTTCTCTTGCATCCTCTTCTTATTTCTCTTATAATTACCATGATTGTTCTATGTTTTCCTGTATTGAGAATACGATAGTCACTGGCTCCGTTTTTCTGCCTGTGTCGGAAAACATTTTGATTTTTATACATTAAGGAGTTTTATAAAATGGATCCCTTTTCCATGTTAGAATTACTATTATCCGAAAACCAGTTCGAACTTATTCTCCCGGAAACCGGCACTTCTGCTCCCGACACGATCCGCCTGGTTTACCTGATGAATGATGCAGTCGAAAGTTTCCTTCTCTTCCACAACGCCCGCCTGACCGGTACCTACGATCCGGCATACGAGGGCGAACTCGATGCCCTCTTAACCCAGGATGAAAACGAACGCTACGCCCTGATCATCCATCAGGGAGACTCGGTTGTCACACTCTTTTTCGAAGATCTGACTCTCGAAAATCACTACTATGACTACAGTCAGCTCGGGCACTTCTGGATGAAAGGCTACGAATACCTCCGCCAGCTCGAATACCGCATCGCCATCCTGCGCGACAAACTCGACTATCTGGGGGAAAACTCCTGCAACGCAAACGAGCGGGAGCTTGCCTCCCTCGCGGAATTTCCCCCACTGAACGTCTGCTGCTACCCGGCGGTCCCGGAAAAATACCGCGTCATCCGTGAAAATCCCTGGCATCTCTCCGAAGACGCTTCGCGCGTCTTCCAGTCCATCGCCGTCGAAGCCGGTGATCCAAAACTGCTACATCGCCTGAAAGACTATGAGCAGCACCCCACCAAGCGCCGCGCCCGTCAGATTGCCCGCCTCCTGCACCGGAACGCCCATGCCAAGACAGTCGATCTCCTGACCCGGAAGCTTCAAAAAGCCTCTTCCGCCTACCCGTCCCGCACCTTCGGAAAAGCCCAGCAGACCCGTCACCTGGCTCTCGAACTTCTTGCCAAAAAAAGACAGAAAGAGCTTGAAAAGCGCGGCATCCGCTCCGAACTGCTGCGTGAAGAACCCTTTACGACAGCGCAGGATTCGATTGAATTTAAGATGCATTTAATGATATGGGAGAAAGGAATTTTGAACCGTAAGGCGAGGATTGAAACCTGGGAGGAGCCGTAGTGGGACGTGAAAAACCTGAGAGCGGCAGCACTGGAAGCCGTTCTCAGGTTTTCACCTTGTTTTTAAGAAAATGATGGTTGGAATAAAATAATTTATTGCAACAGATCCTGCCGGTTGCAGTACTCTGTATGCAGCAGCTTATGTGACAGCTCCCCACACGGTTCTCCCAGATACGTCTCATAAATTTTCTGGATCGCCGGGTTCTTGTGCGACTGTCTGACCGGAAGCTCTGCCTCTGCCTCATAGATGGCTTTCTTCCGCTTCTCCATGATCGACCATGTCTTAGGCGGATTTCCACCGCCGCCGATGCAGCCGCCCGGACACGCCATGATCTCGATAAACTGATAATCGGCGGTTCCGTTCTTTACCTTTTCCAGCAGAATCTTGGCATTCTTGATGCCGTGTGCCACGGCTACCTTGATCACTCTGCCGTTCAAATCAACCTGCGATTCCTTGATTCCCTCGAAACCGCGGACCGGTGTATAGTCTAGATGTTCCATCTCTTTGCCGGTTACCACCGCATAAACGGTGCGGAGTGCCGCCTCCATGACGCCGCCAGTCGCACCGAAAATAAGTCCCGCGCCGCTTCCTTCGCCAAATGGATCGTCAAACGGCGTATCCGGAAGCTCAGAAAAATCGATTCCACCGGCACGGATCAGCGCTGCCAGTTCCTGTACCGTGATGGAAATATCCACATCCTGATAGCCGCTGTCCCTCATTTCCGGACGGGTACACTCAAATTTCTTTGCCGTACACGGCATAACGGAAACACTGCAGATCTCACCCGGATCGATGCCCTCGCGCTTCGCAAACCAGGTCTTGATCAGCGCACCGAACATCTGCTGCGGGGATTTTGCCGTCGATAAATGCTTCGTGTACTCCGGCGCGTAAGTCTCACAATATTTAACCCACGCCGGACAGCAGGAGGTGATCATCGGCAGAGTTCCGCCATTCTGCAGGCGGTTTAACAGTTCCGTTCCCTCCTCCAGGATCGTCAGATCCGCGGAAAAATCAGAATCAAATACCTTGTAAAAGCCCAGGCGCTTAAGTGCCGACACCAGACGTCCCGTGCTGACAACACCCGGCTGCTCACCCAGTGCCTCCGCCAGCGTAATGCGGACGGACGGAGCCACCTGGATAATCAGTTTTTTGCCTAATTCTTTCTGGCGATATAACCCGTAGGTATGATAATGCACCGTCAATGCTCCGGTCGGACACACCTGCACGCACTGGCCGCAGTTAATACAATTGGTATCAGCCAGTTTTTCCCCATAGGCCGGGGCAATCAGCGTATGGAATCCACGGTTTTCCTTCGAAAGGACGTTGATTCCCTGAATCTCATTGCAGACCTCCATACAACGCCCGCACAGAATACATTTCTGCGGATTCCGCATGATGGCCGGAGAACTCCAGTCCTCCTTCTGATGGCGGAGCTGCTTGTCATAGCGGATATCGAGGTGCATTCCGACATCCTGCGCTACCTTCTGCAGATCGCATTTTCCGTCCTTCGGACATACGAGGCATTCCTGCGGATGTCTCGCAAAAATCAGTTCCAGAATATTTCTTCTCGCTTTCAGTACCTTCGGGGATGCCGTCTGCACGACCATTCCCTCCGAAACAGGTGTACTGCACGCGGTCGGAAGAAGTCTCTGTCCTTCTACCTCAACCACACAGATACGGCAGACCGCCTTGATGCTCAAATCCTCATGATAGCAGAGAGTCGGAATGTGGATACAGGCTTTCTTCGCCGCCTGGAGGATCGTCGTTCCTTCCTCCACCTCTACCGGCTGCCCGTCGATTGTCAGATGTACCATCATGCTTCTCTTCCTCCTCTCCGCTCAAATCGTCCCGCGTAGGATGTTCCCCGGCTGCGATGTCTCGCATACGCGTCATACGAATCATACATGACATCGCGTTCACCGACTGCTGCACGCCGTCTTCCCATCCGGCTGTTTCCATCGTTTCTATAATCTTCTTCTGCTTCATAAATTCCTTCCGCCACGGCTGCCTGAGCGCAGACCGGGCAGTAATCGCGGTCGATGTGCGCCAGATATTCCTTACGGAAGTTCTGGATACTCGTCTGCACCGGAACTGCGGTCGAATGTCCCAGACCACACAGGGCAGTCAGGCGCATCGTCTCCGTCAGCTCATCGATTTTTTCCAGATCCGGCAGAGTCGCCAGCCCCCGGCTGATGCGGGTAACCAGATTGTAAAGCTGCTGGCCGCCCTCGCGGCACGGTGTACATTTTCCGCATGACTCGCCGCGGAAGAAGTCCAAATTGTTTCGCACAATATCTACAATACAGTTGCTGTCGTCGATGACCAGAATCGTACCGCAGCCAAGACGTCCGCCGGATGCCGAAACTGTATCAATATCCAGTGTCATATCGATCTGATCGGCATTGATGATCGCACCGGAGGTACCACCGGTCTGCACGCCCAGAAGCCCTTTTCCATCCGCGATGCCGCCGCACACTTCATAAATGATATCTTTGAGGTTCACGCCCATCGGAAATTCAAATACGCCCCTGCGGACTACATTTCCACAGACCGTAAAAAGTTTCGTGCCAGGGCTGTTTGCCGTGCCGATGCTGCGGTACCACTCCGCTCCGTTTAAGAGGATCGGTGCAATATTCGCCAGCGTCTCTACGTTATTTAACATGGTCGGTTTTCCAAAGAGTCCGTGAATGCTCGGAAACGGCGGACGGAAACGTGGCTCGCCTCGTTTTCCCTCAATGGACTCAAACAATGCCGTCTCCTCGCCGCAGACGTAAGCACCCGCACCAGAGCGGAACTTGATTTCAAAGTCAAAACCGCTCTCCATCATATTTTTTCCTAAAAATCCGCGTTTTTCCGCATCCTCCAGCGCATCTTTTAATACCGGGAACAAATATGTATACTCGGCTCTCAGATAGATATATCCGGTATGGGCGCCGACTGCTTTTCCAGCAATCGCCATGCCCTCGAAGACCGCACACGGGTCGGTCGAGAGAAGAATCCGGTCTTTATTCGTTCCCGGCTCTCCCTCATCGGCGTTACAGACGATGTATCTCGTTGGGTCAGATGCGTGGGCGGTAAACTCCATCTTTCGGTAGGTCGGGAATCCCGCACCGCCGCGTCCACGAAGTCCGGAGGCGCGGATCACATCGATAATCGCTTCACTGTCCATCGAAAGTGCTTTTTTCAGCGCTTCAAATCCGCCGCGGTCCGCATACTCCTGTGAACTTCTCGGATTAATCTTGCCGCGGTTTTTCAGCAATACGTGCATTTCCTCCATACTATTCCACATCCTCCCGTATATATTGTTTGATAATATCCCGCACCGATTCCGGCGTCAGGTTGCCGTACACGTGCTCATTGATCATGATCGCCGGGGATATTTCACACAGTCCCAGGCAGGGACAGTATTCCAGGGTGAACCTTCCGTCCTCGGTCGTCTCCCCGATGCTGATGCCGAGCTGATCCTCCAGCGCCTGAACGACCGCCTGCGCCCCATGTACGTGGCACGGCGCGCTCTTGCACATCCGGACAATGTAGCGCCCCCTCGGTTTTACCGACAGCATCGCATAAAAGGTGATGAAACTGTACACCTTGTTCATCGGAATATCCATCTCCCTGGCGATGACTGACGCCACCTCCTTGGAAAATGCCGACACAACCTTCTGCGCCCGGATGATCACTGTCATCAGCATATCCGGTCTGCCCTTGTATTCCGCCGCAATCGCAGACACCTGTACCAGCTTTGAAGCCGGTGTCTTATATACATAACTGTCCCTGTCCATCCTGCTCCCTCACTTTCAGTTTGTATTTTTACAAACTTATTTTTTGTTTGACTAACTGTCTGTTTGATTTTTTCTCGATTATAGGGATGCACTGACAAATTGTCAAGAAAAACTTACAGTTTGGTTTGTTAATTGACAAACAGTTTGTCTGAGAGTATGATGAAAGAAACAGGTTTGCTCTCATTTCCCGTTATCTTGTACCTGAATTTTTGATTTTTAAACAAAAAAGGAGAACATTCTCTTATTTATGTTCCCTATCTACTAACTTTTTTCTATAGAAACAGGATTGACGCAGCAAAATGAACGCGATAAAATTTTTTTCAGGAACTTTGACAAAAGAAAGACAATCCCTGTGCATTTCATTTTCCGAATTATTTTAAGCCGCAAAATTTTGCGATACACACTCGGGGCACAGAGCACCCCAAAGGAGGTATTCATGGAAATTTCCAACTACATGGACTTTCAGTTTCTCATCCGTTTTCTCGAAGGACTTCAAAAGTTTCTCGGAGATAACTGTGAGATCATCGTCCACGATTACCGCAAAGGCTACGATCACACGATCGTCTACGCATTCAACTCACAGCTAAGCGGGCGCGACGTCGGCGGTTCCCCGCGCGGCGGCATGATCACACAGCTCGGCAATGATATCGAGCCGCTCAAGCATTCGATCATTTCCCTCGATACCAGCCAGAAAGACCGGCTTTTTAAGTCCTGCACAACGCTCATCGAGGACGAACATCACAAAATTATCGGATCTGTCTGCTTAAATATGGATGTTCGCGATCTCTATCTGGCACAGAGCGCCCTGCAAAATCTGATCGGACGCCCAGGCACCATCGGCGTATCGGCAGCTGTGGGCGCACAGATCGACGGCATGTCTGGCTGCACACCATCCGGAATGGCTTCTGATGGCACCTTTTCAGGAACTGGCAGCACGGACGGCACGAATGGCGCAAATCAGGCAGCCATGTCTGACCGCGACTTTATTCTCAAAAAGAATGTCGATGATATTTTACAGCACTATATTTATCAGGCAGAGTCCATGATCGGAAAACCGATGATGCTGATGAACAAGGAGGAAAAAATTCGTGCACTCGACTATCTTGACCAGAAAGGCGTCTTCAAGATCACAAAAACCAGCCTGCTCCTGTGCGACGCGATGCAGATTTCCAAGTATACACTGTATAATTATCTGGAAGAAGCGCGGATTTCACGAAAGAGTGAAACGAATGAATAAGAATCATAAACTAATTCTTTCAACCTCTGTTTGCTTATCCTTTTATTCATTTTAAAATATAAAAGACCTGAAGAGCAGCCATTTACCGCACCTTTCAGGTCTTTTTATATTCATTTACCATATTTACATTATTTTCTCAATTTTTCTAGTATTCTTTCTATTATTGTTGCTTCTTACCTATTCTTTTTATCCTATAAACAGACACCACGCCGGAATCGTAATCATCGAAATCAGCGTCGTGAGCACTACCGTTTTCGCTGCAAACGGTGCATCGCTGTCATAGCGCGCCGCAAAGATCGCTGCAGTTGCACCGGCTGGCATTCCCGTCATGATGACTGCCACACCTGCTGCCACCGAATCCAATCCGGCCGCCAGGCTGATTCCATATGCCAGAAGCGGAAGAAGGAACAGACGGAGCACACTGAATTTGAGGGCCGTCGGATTAATAATCTCACGCAGTTTCACATCGGTCAGAATCGTACCGATAATAAACATCGTCAGCGCCGAGTTACAGTTTCCAATGTAGGTAACCGTCGATTTCAGCACGCCCGGAAGCTGCAGCTGTGTCGCCATCAGGAACATACCGATGTAGACACCGACCAGACACGGGTGCGTCAGGACATTTTTCAATACCTTTTTCCGGTCAGAACCGCCTCCAACAAAATAGGATGTACCCGCCGACCACATGACAACGCGCATCGGAATCAGGAAAATGGATGCGTAGAGAAGTCCCATACTTCCATATACGCCTTCCGCAACCGGGTTTCCGAGGAATCCGCCGTTGGAAACGATCGTACAGTATTGAAGCACCTTCCGGTGCTGCTCTGAATATCCCTTAAACAGCACTTTGTTGAGTGCCACACAGACAAGCTGCAAGACAAATCCAACCGCCAACAGCAACCCGCACGTTTTAAAAATCGAAGCATCAAATGAAATCAGGCACGATTTCACAATATTGCAGGGAATCACGATATTCACGCAGAGATCCGTCAGACATTTTTCGCCTTCCTTGCTGATGATCCCGCGCCGTTTCAGTACCGCACCCGCCAGTATCATCAAGAATAAAGAACCCTGTAGGTTGCAAAGTTCGAGTAAATTCATATGGCTCTTCCTCCTTTTCCTACGGCCTTCTTATGAGACGAACCAAAAAACTCCAGATCGGCAGTATGTACAGATACGACGCCACCACCACACTCGCAATCGGAGCACCGACGGCTGCCAGAGGAACGGCTCCGGCGATCGACCACGGAACCAGCGGTGCCAGCACAACCGCCGTATTTTCCAGATCGATTGCAAATCGTTTATTATCTGGATTTCCTTCCTTGCAGAGCTGATGGGTCAGCATGATCGAAAGCGTCTGGTTACAAGCGATCATGGAAGCAACTGCCGCCACCGCAAAGGTCGCACCAAACGGAGTAATTTTCCGGCTCAACGCCTCTATTTTCCCCTGAATCGGCTTCAAGAGCCCAGTTCCCTCGAAAATTCCTGCATAACAGGAGGACAGGCTCACAATCGCAGCCACCTTAATCATTGATTTCAGGCCGCCGCCGTTCATCATAGCATTGAGCGCCGGATCGCTTGCCTGATAACCGGTCAGGCACATCTGTAAAATTTCTTCGATTGTCCGCCCCTGCAGCACCACGCTCAGAAACGCCGCCAACACAATGCTGATCAGCATCGTTTTCTTGACCTCCACCCGGAACACAGACAGCACCAGGATAATCGCCGCTGGGATCACCGCGCTCCAATGAAGTACAAAACGATTGGAAAACAGCCCTTCCACATCCATCCGTCCGTTTCCGGCACTCATGGAACGTCCCACTATATAATAGAGAATACATGTAGCCACAAATGGCACCAGCGATGTCTTTACCATTTCGCGGATATTTTCATAAATATCCGTCTTCGTCAGCACACAGACAAGATTCGCGCTGGACGATACCGGTGAACAGCGGTCGCCAAAATAGATGCCAGAAAGAATCGCGCCGCCGATCCAGAACGGGTCAAGCTCCATCGCACGTCCCATCGCCATACAGATAACACCCATCGTCGCGCCGGTTCCAAAGGAGGTTCCGGTCAGGATCGACACCATACAGTTAAGAAGGAACGCGATCACAAGAAATGCCGACGGCGACACCAGCTTCGACGACCAGCACACGATCACGGCGATCGTGCCGGACGCCCGCCACAGCGCTGTGATAAAGCCAATAAGTCCGAAAATCATCAGGATATTGCGGACGGTTTTAACGCCGGAAAGCGACATTTTTCCGAGTTCCGCAAGGCTGTGCTTCCGAATCAGGCCATACGCACAGAAAATCAGATAGCCGCCTGCCAGTGCCCAAAGCACGGATGCGCCGGTAAACACGCAGCCTGCCAGCGCTGCGATAAATGCAAGTAATACAATTCCCTCCAGCATACTTCCTCTCTCTTTCCTACTAACCTGTTATTTTTCATCATAATCTTTTGTTTTTGATGTTTTTAGTATATTCCTGTTCCACCTTAATGTCCATCTGTTATTTTATGTATTAAATACAGCTAATTTTTGTATCTTACGCAAAAAATCCCTGCTTTTTCTCTATTCGTTTGTTTCTTGATCTAAAAAAGAAGACTTCCCAACATTTTATAATCGTCCAGCTTTCTTCTACTTTTTTCTATTTCTTCATATACTTTTCTAACATACCCTCCCCGGAGATCTGCCATGCGAAGATTTCATCCTTTGATTACCGGAACCCTGCTCCTGACGGCAGTCGGATTTTTCTGCCGGATTCTCGGCTTTTTCTACCGCATCTTTCTCTCCCGGACGATCGGCGCCGAAGGTCTGGGTTTATATCAGATGATTTTTCCCATACATGGCATCGCATTTGCTCTCTGCGCCGGTCCAATCCAGACTTCACTCTCCCGCCTGACCGCCGCCTCCCCGGAAAAGGGACGCGCCTTTTTGCGGGTCAGCCTCGCACTCTCACTATCGATCGCCCTGCCGCTGACCTCTTTGATCTACACCTTCGCCGATTTTCTCGCCGCGCGCGTCCTTCTTGCGCCCGAATGTGCGCCGCTTCTGCCCGCACTCGCCCTCTCCATCCCCTTCTGTGCGATTCATGCCTGCTGCTGCGGGTATTATTACGGGCTCAAAAAAACGGCAGTCCCGGCATTTTCACAGGTGGTCGAGCAGTGCATCCGCATTTTCTCCGTCCTGCTGATCGTCCATGTCTGCCGCACGAACAGGATTCCTATCACGGTGCTACTGGCTGTCTGGGGGCTGTTGATCGGGGAAGCGGCATCGGCGGTGTTCTGTCTGCTGGTTTATGGATGCTCGAAGCCTGCTGCCACACTGCCAAATGCAAACACACCTATTACTCCCCTGCTCCTCCCCCTCCTCAGCATGGCACTCCCCCTCATGGCGAATCGCCTCACACTCAGCTTTCTCCAGAGTCTCGAAGCCATCTTTGTACCGAACCAGCTTCTCCTCTCCGGGCTCTCGCGGGTTGAATCGGTCAGTATTTACGGAGTTCTCACAGGCATGGCACTCCCCTTTGTCCTCTTTCCATCCGCCATTACCAACTCCCTCGCCGTCGTCCTGCTCCCGGCAGTCTCGGAGGCGCAGGCGCAGAATCAGCCGGACAAAATCGAACGCACCATCTCCATGGCACTCCGCTACAGCCTGTACATGGGAATTCTCTGCGTCGGGCTCTTCACCCGCTTCGGTCCAGCACTGGGCGAAACCTTTTACCACAACGCCGATGCCGGACGTTTCATCCAGATTTTATCCTGGCTCTGCCCGTTTCTCTACCTCTCCACTACCATGGGAAGTATTTTAAACGGGCTTGGGAAAACGGGAAGCGTCTTCGTCCACCATACGATTTCCATGCTTCTCACCCTGTCGCTCGTCCTTTTCGCCATCCCGCGATGGGGAATTTTCGCCTATCTGGCGGCGCTTCTCATCAGCGAACTGGTGCTCGCCTTTCTCCACATCCACGCCCTCGCCTGCGAAGTCCCGATCCGCCTGCCAGTCAGCCAGGGCATTGTAAAACCGGCATTCTGCCTGCTGGTTTCGATTGGGATGTTAGAAGTTATTCCAAACGCGTCTTACCTGCCTCACCTGTTTCCGCCTGTCCTCATCCAGTCCGGTATCCTTTGCCTGCTGTATATAGGAGGACTGCTTCTCTTACATACAGGTACAGTCAAACAATAAATTATATGCTATTTTGCTATATCCCTTAAATGCAATATGTTTAGGTATTTTCTGGCAATTTACATTTTTTTATTTTATACTTATTACATTCAGGGGGATTTACAAAGGGGGAACTTTTTTGAAATACGATATCAATTTTCGGCATTTAGAATATTTTATCAAGGTAGCGCGCCTCGGATCCATCAATAAAGCCGCCCAGGCGCTCTATATTTCCCAGCCGTATCTTGGGAAAATCATGCACGATCTGGAAGAAAATCTCGGCGCCAGGCTCTTTAACCGCAGCCGCTCAGGCGTAACATTAACGCCTGAAGGAATGGAATTTCTGACACATTCCGAAAAAATCATTGACGAAATGGAACAGCTCTGGTTTCAGAAAAAGAAGGAACAAATCAAAATTTCTGATCCGCTGGCTGTCTCCATGACACGTTTTTCTCATATCATGGAAAGTTTCAGTGAAATCGTCCTGCGCCACCGCGATCAGCCATCCTTCTCCCATCGACTGTATGAAGGCAATTCAGACGAAGTCATCGAGGATGTGGTATCCGGGCGTGTCGATGTAGGCGTGTTTCATTTTGACAGCCGCAAACGGCGTGAAATGGATGCCCTGCTCGAATCAAAAGGGCTGGAGTACCATTTTCTTGCCAACATCGAACCACACATTATCATTTCCCGCAAACATCCGCTTCTGCTGCAACAGAAACCGGTCAACCTGCACACACTGGCAGAGTACGGCTTTCTCTGGTATCTTGGACAATGCGATGATTATATTTACCAGCTTCTCTCCGAAGGGGATCAGGATGCAGAAAAAATGCGCTCGAAAATCACCTATCTTTCCAGCCGCGCCACCCTGATGTACATGATCTCGATCAGTGACTGCTACAGCATCGGCATCCACGATTTCGCCAAACAAGAAGCCTCCTACCACTCCACTTCTATTCCGATTCCAAACTGTGGTTTTATGCTGGAGTTTGGATATGCAATGCGGAAAGACACGCCAATGACGGCGATCGTACAAGAATTTATTTATGACTTAAAGAAAAAACTTCTCTAAAAAAACACCATCAAAGCTGCCGGACATTCACAGCCATCCCCGGCAGTTTTTTTGATCCTTTTCAGCACCTCTTCCCCGTTCATCATAAATATTTATTCATATCTGACATATATATCCCGTTATACCTTTTTATCATATCCCTTAAAGCTGACACGCATTATACAAACTGCCTTCCCCATGCTACCATACTATCAGAAAGCAACACCGAATAAAAAACAGGAGGCGTTTAAGTATGAGAGATGTACTTGAACAAGCCGTTGCACTGGGAAAAACACATACCCATGAGGGTGCAGTTGCCACATACATACCAGAGCTTGGAAAGGTAGATGGCAGTCAGCTCGGAGTCAGTGTTTTTTGCCGGAACGGCAAACGGATTTCCGTCGGGGATACGAAAGTCCGTTTCAGCATTCAGAGTATCTCCAAAATCATTACTCTGGCAGTCGCATTGGAAATCTGCGGCTTCGACCAGGTCTTTAAAAAAGTAGGCATGGAGCCGACCGGCGATCCATTTAACTCGCTGATGAAACTGGAAAATACGGACAGTTCCCCCTACAACCCGATGATCAATGCAGGCGCTATCGTAGTGGCAAGCTGCCTTGCTTCCGAAATCAGTTTCGATACCATGCTTGATACCATCCGGGCTCTCTGCATGGATCCGGACATCAACCTCGACAAAAAGGTTTATCACTCGGAAATGTCTCATATTTCCCGCAACCGGGCAATCGCCTATCTGCTGGAGAGCAAGGGGTACATCGAAAAGAATAAAGATGTGGAAAACAGCCTGCATTTTTATGTCAAAATGTGCTCTCTCAGCGTGACGGCAGAAAGCCTCGCCGGACTGGGACTGATTCTCGCCAACGATGGCATTCATCCAGACACGGGAAAACGGCTTTTAAGCAGCCAGGCAGTTAAAATCGTCAAAACACTCATGTTTACCTGCGGTATGTACGATGGTTCCGGCGAATTTGCCGTCCGGGTCGGCATCCCATCCAAAAGCGGCGTCGGCGGCGGTATCTTATCAGTGGTAGACGGCGAGATGGGAATCGGCATCTTCGGACCGGCGTTAGATAAAAAGGGGAACAGCGTCGCTGGAGAATGCGTGCTTGAATATATGTCACATGAACTGCATCTCCATATGTTTGATCCGCAGCGGCACACTTTATAGCAAAAACAATATGTAAATTGTATGAGAGGGGTATTTTAAAATGGCAGATTTATACGCAAAGATAATCGGCACAGCAAGCAACTATCTTTACAGCTACGTGTTAATCATCCTGCTGGTAGGCGGCGGCATCTATTTTACCATCCGCACCAAAGGGGTACAGCTTCGTTACTTACTTGAATCCATCCGGGTTATTCTGGAGCCATCCGACAAGGAAGATGAGTCTATTTCCGCCTTTCAGGCATTGATGGTTTCCACTGCTTCGCGCGTCGGCACCGGAAATATCGCCGGCATTTCTACCGCCATCTGTTTCGGCGGTCCGGGCGCTATCTTCTGGATGTGGATGACCGCGATCCTCGGAAGTGCAACCGCATTTGTAGAAAGTACGCTGGCACAGATCTACAAACGCCGTGCCGAAGACGGAAGTTGCTACGGCGGTCCTTCCTACTATATTGAAGCCGTTCTGAAAAAAAGATGGCTGGGTGTTCTCTATGCTATTTTCATGATTTTGACTTACATGGTTGGATTTAACCTCGTTGCATCCTTCAATGTGGCAGATTCTTTTAAAGTATACAGTTTCTACAATCCAAGCCTGACTCCGATTCTCATCGGTATCATCCAGGCTGTTATCTTCGGCATCTGCATCAGCGGCGGCGGCAAACAGATCGCTAAAATCACAGGAATTCTTGTTCCGGTAATGGGCGGACTTTACATTGCAGCTGCCCTGCTGATGATTATTCTCCACGGAAACATGATTCCGGGTATGTTCGCAAGCATTTTTGAAGGGGCTTTTGATATTCAGGCTATCTTCGGCGGCTTCATGGGATCCGTTGTGATGCTCGGCATCAAGAGAGGCTTGTTCTCCAATGAGGCAGGTGTCGGTGCTTCCGCTACCGCAGCCGGTTCCGCGGGTGTCAGCCACCCGGTCAAACAGGGTCTTGTTCAGGTATTATCCGTATTTATCGATACTGTTGTCATCTGCTCTGCAACCGCATTTTTACTGCTCTGCTCCGGCGTTGCACCGAGTGCAGACATGGCTGGCATGGCATATGTGCAGGCAGCTATGAATAACGTATTCGGCACCGCAGGTGTTGTATTTATCACAGTTGCCCTGATTTTATTTGCCTTTACCACGCTACTCGGAAACTACTATTTTGCTGAAACCGGCATGGCTTATCTCTGCGGCAAAACTCCGGTCAAGGGCGTCCGGATTACCCAGAGAGTGATCGCTATCGTGATTGTCCTCATCGGTTCTGTGGCAAGTCTCGGCATCGTGTGGGATACCGCCGATGTTCTGATGGGACTGATGGCAGTCATCAACGTACCAATTATCTTCCTGATTGCCAAGCCGGCGCTCCGCTGCCTGGAAGACTACCGGGCACAGAAACAGGCTGGGAAGAATCCGGTCTTTAAAGCAGCTGATATTGAGTTGAAAGAAGAAACCGATTTCTGGAATTAATAAAAACAAAAATCCGCAGAAACAGGGCTGTCAGAATCTTTCCCACACATGGTTTCAACCACACTGTGCAAAATTCCGACAGCCCTGCCTGTATTTTTTCATATCTGTATTATATCTATCTTTTTACCGTTTTATTAATCTGCAGCCTTATTTGCGGTTCTTCCAAATCAAAAACATTCCAGCTGCCAGCAGCACCACTCCGACGGCGGCTCCCACCATCCAGTTCGAAGAAGATATTTTCCCCGATCAATTTTATCGAAATCTCTATTTCTATATCTTATACTCTCATAAATAGCAGATTTCTATTCCTACTCCTGCTCGTCCTCTTTCAGCACATACGGCGTCATCTGGTATACATAGTAATTCAGCCAGTTCGAGTACAGCGTGTTGGACATATTTCTCCATTTCAGCACCGGCATGGAAAATGGATCGTTGTCCGGGTAATAGTTGCACGGTACCTGCGGATTTAAGCCTTTTTTCAGATCGCGGTGGTACTCGTTGTTTAACGTCATGCGATCATACTCTGGATGCCCCTGAACGAAAATCTGGCTTCCATCCTGATTCATCACCAGAAATACGCCAGCCTCATCCGATTTCGCCAGAATCTGCAATTCCGGATGTTTCAGAATGTCCTCTTCCCGGTCTTCCGTGTAACGGGAATGCGGGCAGTAAAAATAATCATCGAGACTACGGACCAGCGGGATCTTCCGGTTCAAAAGACGATGTCTGTAAATGCCGGAAAGCTTCGTCTTTCTCTGATGTTTCTGGATTCCATAATGATAATAGAGTCCCGCCTGCATCCCCCAGCAGATATGAAGTGTCGAAGTCACATGCGTCTTGCTCCACTCCATGATCTTCGTCAGCTCGTCCCAGTAGTTGATCTCCTCAAACTCCATATTCTCCACCGGCGCACCGGTAATAATCATACCATCAAAGCGCTTGCGGCGTATCTCGTCAAACGTCACATAAAACTTATTCAAATGCGTCTGCGATGTATTTTTCGAAACGTGCGTTTCCAACATCAGGAATGAACAGTCCACCTGCAGCGGCGTATTCGAAAGTGCCCGCAGAAGCTGCGTCTCCGTATCCTCCTTGATCGGCATCAGGTTCAGAATCAAAATCTCAAGCGGACGAATATCCTGGCTCATCGCCCGATCCTCATCCATCACAAATATATTCTCCGATTCCAAAATTGCCTTAGCAGGAAGATCCTTTTGTATTTTAATTGGCATGGTTATATATCCCCTTTTTATATAAAATTCGTTTGAATTTTAGGATTCTATTATATACCGATATGATTCATTTCTACTTACAATAAAAACTATATCAGCATTCCTAATCATAACACAAGCTGCAAAAAAAAGCCAGCTAAACACTGTCTGGCGTCCGGCTTTTTCACCTCTCTTATAGCTTCAAAAACTCCTCCTCCGAAAGAATCGGCACCCCCAATTCCCGCGCCTTCTTATTCTTCGAGGACGACGACGCCACATCATTATTGATCAGATAATTCGTCTTGGACGTCACGCTTCCGGTCACCTTGCCGCCGCGGCGCTCAATCAGCTCCTGCAGCTCTTTCCGGTTTTTGAAATGTTCCAGCGAACCGGTAATGACGAAATTCATCCCGGCGAATGCCTCATCTGCACCCTCACTGCTTTCTTCGTCTTCTGCCTCAAAGGTCAGCTCTGCCAGCAGATGATCGACGATCGCATTATTCTTTCCATCCGAAAAGAATGCCGTCCACGCCTGCGCCAGAACTTCCCCGATTCCATCAATCTCGACCAGCTCTTCCACGGTGGCATGGCGCATCGCCTCAAAATCATTTTTAAAATGACGGCAAATCATCTTGGCATTTGCCAGACCGATGCCTGCAACGCCCAGACCGTACACCATTCTCGGCAGGGTCGTGTGGGACGCTTTCTCAGCCGCCGCAATCAGATTGTCATACGATTTCTGCCCGAATCCGTCCATCTCAACGATCTCTTCCTGATGGCGGTCCAGATGGAAAATGTCCGCATACTCATGAATCATGCCGACACCGATAAATTTCTCCAGCGTCGCCTCTGAAAGTCCCGCAATATTTAACGCATCGCGGCTTGTAAAAAGAGTAAAACTCTTGATCTTCTTCGCCTGGCAGTCCGGGTTCGTGCAGTAGAGTGATTTTACATCGTTGAGCTGGCGCACCTCCGTCTGACCGCCGCACACCGGACATGCCTCCGGAATATCCCGGACGCCGCTGCGCGTCAGGTTATCCGCGATCTGCGGAATGATCATATTTGCCTTATAAACCGTAATCCGGTCGCCTGCCCCCAGCTCCAGCGCCTCCATGATGCTGATGTTGTGGACACTGGCGCGGCTGACCGTCGTTCCCTCCAGCTCAACCGGTTCAAATACTGCCACCGGGTTAATCAGCCCCGTTCTCGACGCGCTCCATTCAATATAGAGAAGCTTCGTCTCCTGAATCTCATCCGCCCACTTGAATGCGATCGAATCGCGCGGAAATTTTGCCGTCCGCCCCAGCGACTGGCCGTAGGCAATATCATCATACAAAAGCACCAGTCCATCCGACGGCGTATCATTTTCCGCAATCGCCTCAGAATACATTTTGACCGTCTCCGGCAGCGTCTCTTTCGTCACCTCATGGTACTCTACGACCTCAAACCCCTGTGTTTTCAGCCACTCAAACTGCTCTTTCCGCGAATTTTTGAAATCAATGCCATCCGCCTTTACAAGGCTGAACGCATAAAAATGGACCTGTCTCTGCGCTGTGATTTCGCTGTTTAACTGACGCACCGAACCGCTGCATAAGTTTCGCGGATTCTTATATTTCGCATCGACATCCTCGATCTGCTCATTGATCTTCTCAAAATCCGAATACCGGATGATCGCCTCACCGCGCAGGATAAGCTCACCCTGGTAGGAAATATTTAACGGCACATTGACGAACGCCTTTGCATTTGCCGTGATAACCTCGCCGATCTCACCATTTCCACGCGTAACCGCCTTGACAAGTGTTCCATTCTGATAGGTCAGGACGATCGTCAGACCGTCCATCTTCCAGGATAAAAGCCCGGTCTGCCCGCCGAGCCAGTCTGCCAGCTCTTCCACGCTCTTCGTCTTATTTAACGAAAGCATCGGTTTCTCATGGCGCTCCTTCGGAAGCGCACTGACTACCTCATATCCTACATTCTGCGTCGGGCTGTTCGCAAACACAATTCCCGTCTCTTTCTCCAATGAAACCAGTTCATCATAAAGCTTATCATACTCAAAGTTGCTCATGATCTCCCGGCTCTCCTGATAATAGGCGCGCCCTGCTGCCCGCAGCGTCCTAATCAGCTCCCGTATCCGTTTTGTCTTGTCCTCTGCCATCTATCTGACTCCACCTTTCCCATCGCTCTCTCCAACTGCCTCTGAATGCGTTTTCAAGCATTTCTATGCAACCTCATATGTGAACCTGCACTGACTGCCAGACAACATTGTCTCAGCCATTCTTCTTCCCGTTCAAAATATCTTCTAATTTCTGTCTCTCTGCCGCTGTCACTTCCCGGTACTCGCCTGTTTTCAGCCCATCCAGCGTAATGTTCAGCATCCGGACGCGTTTTAACGTCTGCACCTGGTACCCCAGCGCCTCGCACATCCGGCGGATCTGGCGGTTGAGTCCCTGGGTCAGGATGATCCGGAAACTCGTCTTCCCGGTCTTTTCCACCTCACAAGGACGGGTAACCGTATCTAAAATCTTCACTCCTGCGCTCATCTTCCAGACAAACTCACTATCAATGGGTTTATCCACCGTTACCAGATATTCCTTTTCATGTCCGTAACGAGCCCTTAGAATCCGGTTGACCAGCTCGCCCTCATTCGTCATGAGAAGCAGCCCTTCTGAATCCTTGTCCAGACGCCCGATCGGGTAAATCCGGACCGGATAATCTAAAAATTCTACGATATTTTCTGCCCGATCTTTATCAGAAGTCGTGCAGACAATCCCCCGCGGCTTATTGACCGCTAAAAGCACCGGCGCATCCTTGCCGGACACCGCTACGCCATCGCACGCCACGCGCTGTCCCGGCATCAGCTTCTGCCCGACCTCTGCCACGCGCCCATCGATCGTCACACGCCCGTCCGCGATCCGCCGATCCGCCTCCCGCCGGGAGCAGATGCCCGCCTCGCTCAAAAAGCGGTTTAAACGAACACCTTCCGCTGGAATCCGGGATTCCTGCTTTTCACTTGGCTGTACTCTCTTGTATGATTTATCATTTTGATTTTTTTGCATTTTATTCATCTCATTTCGATTTATTGTGCCGTAGGATTCCGGCAACCAAAGTATAAAAATTATAACATTTTCGTCCATGGGGTTCAAACAGTTTTCGAAAGAATAAAGAATGTTTCATAGGGTACACTTTCCTATGAAATAAAAAGACCCATAGCACGTTCACTATGAGTCTTTCTTAAACACATATCCTGCTTACTGAATAAACATCGCATCCCCAAAACTAAAGAACCGGTATCTCTGCCGGATCGCCTCTTCATACGCCGTGAGCACGTGTTCTCTGCCTGCCAGTGCGGATACCAGCATGACGAGTGTGGACTCCGGCAGGTGGAAGTTTGTGATCAGGCAGTCCAGAATCTTGAACTGGTAGCCTGGATAAATGAAAATGTCGGTCCAGCCGCTGCATGCGCGGATCGTGCCGTCCTCGGCTGCTGCGGATTCCAGCGTCCGGCAGCTTGTCGTACCGACACAGATAATGCGTCCGCCATTTTTCTTCGTCTCATTAATCATATTAGCAGCGTCTTCTTCGATGCGGTAAAACTCCGAATGCATATGATGATCTAAAACATTTGAAACCTTGACCGGTCGGAAGGTTCCCAGACCCACATGGAGTGTCACATGCGCGATCTTCACTCCCATCTCCTGAATCTGTGCCAGCAGTTCCTTGGTAAAATGAAGTCCGGCAGTCGGAGCAGCCGCGGATCCCTCATGTTCTGCATAAACGGTCTGATAACGGTTTTTATCTTTCAGACGGTGTGTAATATACGGTGGAAGCGGCATCTGGCCAAGCTGGTCAAGAATCTCCTCGAAGATCCCCTCATAGGAGAACTGAATCAGACGATTTCCCTCTTCTACCACATCAATGACGGTTCCTTTTAACAAACCATCGCCAAAATTAATTACGGTTCCCGGTTTTGCCTTTTTGCCCGGCTTTACCAGCGTCTCCCAGATATCGTTCTCACGGCGTTTCAGAAGAAGAATCTCGATGTGTGCATCCGTTCCCTCCTTGCTTCCGATCAGACGCGCCGGGATAACCTTTGTGTCATTGATCACCAGGCAATCGCCCGGATGAAGATAATTGACAATATCCTTAAACACCTTATGCTGCATCTCACCCGTCTTTTTATCCAGCACTAAAAGCCGGGAAGAAGAACGATCTTCCAGCGGATCCTGTGCAATTAACTCCTGCGGTAAATCATAATAAAAATCTTTTACATCCATTCTTTGTGCCTCTTTGTCTTTCTATATCTGTACTTTCACTTTATTAAATCTATCTGTTTTATATCTTATATGCTATCAACCATTTCTCTATACTCCGGCATGTCCGCTTTTCAGCTTTCCATACCTTAAAAACTTTATTTTTCCAGCCAGACGAATTCAATAAAGCATTTTAAGGATTTGACGCAGCCGGTTCTGACTCCTCCTGCATATAAGATGCGCCCTGTTTCATAAATTCCACGCGCTCTTTCAGCGCTTCATCCTGCTCCATCGCCGCATCCATTGCTTCATCCGTCTGCTTGCTGAGAAGGCGCACATCCTCATTGACCGACAGCTCTTCAAAATACTGCGTCAGCTCTTCGGACATTTTCCCGTCATCGATCTGCCAGCTTCCGTCCTCCGCCCGGATCGCATAGATCCGCACCAGACTCGGCGCCGGTGTCTCCACGCCCGTATACAAAATCTCATAATACACATACGCTGCCATCTCGCCGTCCCTAAGCCCCGGCGTCGTATAACATTTCACATTCTGGTACCCGGAAATGTACTGCTTCTGTTCTTCAAATTCCTGACGGTAGTGTTCTTCCTCACTCGTATCCTGTGAGGTAAACAACTTCACAAACGTATCCATATCACAGTCGGAAACCGCCTGAAAATAAGTATTCATCAGCTCTGTGAGCCCCGGCTCGCCATTCTCTGTCAGAATACATCCGCCAAAGTCCTGAATATATTCTTTCGTGTCCGGCTCAATCACCATTCCAGATCCGCCTGTATCCACCATTTCTGCCGGTAAGCCATCCTTTTTCCCCAGAATGTTTGTTATTTTCCCGGAAAACATCGCCACCGCGCCAATCAGAATCAATACAATCACCGCCGCAAGCAGCATCACATAGCGGCGCAGTTCCCAGTCCGTTCCGTTCTTCCGGCTGCGTCCCGGTTTCTTTTTCGGTTCTCCCACCCGACCGCCTCCTGACTTATTCGATTGTTAATATTATAGCGGTGATTTGGTTACTCGGCAAGCGGTATTTCCGAAAAAAAACTTGCAATTTTCTAAATATTATAGTATCATACAAGTAATGCGTCTGTAGCTCAGTGGATAGAGCGCCGGCCTCCGGAGCCTGAGGCGTAGGTTCGATTCCTATCAGACGCATTCTTAAAAAGCGACAGCGGAGATATCTCAGCCGTCGCTTTTTGTGTTATTCATGATAAAAGGAGGACTCTTTCCGTGGAACTCATACACGTTTCTGGAAATACAGACTGCCTGCTTGGCAAAACAGCCGTCGGCATCTACCGCATCGACGACACCCGCTGCATCCTGTTTGACAATGGTTACTCAAAGGAATATGACGAGCTGGTCGGCTCTCTAAAAGACGCCGGGCTGACCCCGGCGGGGCTGATCGTTTCCCACGCGCACATCGACCATCATGGAAACAGCAAACGCCTGCGCGAAGCCTTTCAGATTCCACTGGCTATGTCGCTTGGCGAAGCCGGGCTGATCGCCTCCCAGGCGGCGCTGGAACGGTATACCAATTATTTCGGGCGCTCCGAGGAGGAAAAGATTTCCATCGACACCGAGCAGCGCTGCCCGGTTGACTGTATCATCCAGCCGGAGGATACTTCCGTGACACTCTGCGGCGTAACCTTCCCGGTTCACCATCTGCCAGGGCATTCCCTCGACCACATCGTCATCGGCACACCGGACGGCGTCTGCTTTGCCGGAGACGCGCTTTTAACCGAAAATGTCCTGCGTCACGTCAAGCTTCCATACTGCGACCACGTCGGTCTGGATCTGGAAAGCAAGGAAGCAATCACAAAACTGCCTTACCAGCACTGGATTTTATCGCACAAAGGTCCATTTGATGGCAATATCCGGGAACTGGCGGACAAAAATATGGATCTTGTCCGTCTGCGTCTCGCAGAGCTGGCAAAGCTTTTGCAGAGACCGATGACGCGTGATGAATTTTATCAGGCAAGCCGACGTCTGATCGGAATGCACATCGGTACCTACGACCAGCTCATCCGTCAGGAACGCCACCTGCGCCCATATCTGGAACAGCTGGTGATCGATGGGACGGCACGGCTGGAAGTAAAGAATGACACCATATATTTTTGTTTGAATGAATAAACTCTTTCTGCATGAATTTTCACTCTCCTGTTGTTATCGTTTCCGAAAATACACACACGCCCCTGCAAATCCCAAGATTCCCGCTCCCATCACGGCGAAGCGGGAATATGTTTTTAACAGCACCAGAATACGTTCCCACGATGCCCCCGCCACCGCGCCGGCTCCGATGAGCACCGTATTCCAGATAAGACTGCCCGCTGTTGTCAGAAGGAGAAACGGCAGCAGTTCCATCTTTGCCATCCCCGCCGGAATCGAGATCAGGCTTCGGATGATCGGAACGAACCGGCAAAAAAAGACGGCTGACCGTCCCGTTCTCTCCAGCCATCCGTCTGCATCTTTCACATCTTCCGCTTCTACTCCCAGCCGTTTTCCCCATGCCCCGCCCAAAAATGCATAAAACTTCTGCACGGGAATATGCCGCCCCAGCTCATACAGAATCAGCGCCCCCAGCACCGAGCCCGCCGTCGCTGCCAGAACTGCCCCGGCTATGTTCATCCGTGTATATGTTGTCATAAATCCACCAAAGGTTAAAATCACTTCCGACGGGATCGGCGGAAACAAATTCTCAATTAGAATCAGGGCAAACATTCCCGCATATCCGTATGAACTTAAAAGTTCCAGCACTATATCACGCATGATATATCGCACTCCACGTTATTTCCACATATTCTATTTATTTTATGCGGAACGGAAAAAATCCAGGCATCTAATTTTCATTTTTCATGCCCGGATTTTAATTAAACCTAGAGAATCATCACATCCCCCACGGCCCCTGTGTCCGAGAACTCTGTCCACTCGCACACATTGACCGCATGATCGGCGATTCGCTCCAGGTACTTGGCAACCATCAGCACATCCACCGCCACATCGGATTTGTCTCCATCTTTTTTCAGAAATTCGATGACTTCCCGTTTGACACGCTCAAAAAAGGCATCAATCAGGTCATCTCTCTGCTCAAAGGTTTCTGCGGTTTCGGTATCACGCTCGATGAAAGCGCGAATTGCATCTTTAACCATCGTTTTTACATTTGCCACCATCGCCGGAAGGTGTTTGCTCACAAGACCGTAATCCGCTGCCTCTAAGCGCAAGGACAGATCGGCAATATCCGCTGCCTGATCGCCCATCCGCTCCAGATCGGTCACAACCTTCAGCGCCGTCGAGATATGGCGCAGATCACTGGCAACCGGCTGCTGCTTTAACATCAGCGTCAGGCAGTGTGTCTCGATCTTTCGCTCCATATTGTCCACATCCCGGTCTCCTTTGATAACCTTCTGTGCCAGCTCTTCATTATGCTCGGTAAGCGCTTGAAAACTACTGTCAATCGCATCCTGCACCATCTGGCTCATCGCGTTCAATTCCTGATTCAGCCCTTCTAACTCCTGTATAAATGCCTCTCTCGTCGCCATCCCGTATCTCCTCTCCATCTCCCCTGTTTTCTGCCCAGAAATTTTCCACTTCTGAACAGTAAACTGATTTTCTACTTATTTTTAAATCCTCAATCTTACGCCTATCATCCAAACCGTCCGGTAATATAGTCTTCCGTCTTCTTCTCCCGCGGATGCGAGAACAGATCCGTCGTCGGTGCATACTCGACTACCTCTCCCACCAGGAAAAATGCCGTATAGTCCGCAATACGGGTCGCCTGCTGCATATTGTGGGTAACGATGACAACGGTATAATTCTTCTTAAGCTCGCCCATCAGATCCTCGATTTTCAGCGTGGAAATCGGGTCCAGTGCCGAGGTCGGCTCATCCATCAGGAGAATCTCCGGCTCAACCGCCAGCGCACGCGCGATGCAGAGACGCTGCTGCTGTCCGCCGGAAAGTCCCAGTGCAGAACGTTTCAGGCGATCCTTGACCTCATCCCACAGGGCCGCGCCGCGCAGACTCTTCTCCACAATCGCGTCCAGCTCTGGCTTTCCCTTAATGCCGTGAATCCGCGGTCCATACGCGATATTGTCATAAATACTCATCGGAAATGGGTTCGGCTGCTGAAATACCATGCCGACCTTCTTGCGAAGAAGCGTCGTATCAACCTTCGGATCATAGATATCCTCGCCGTCGATCCACACCTTTCCATTGATTGTTACATTCGGCACCAGATCGTTCATGCGGTTCAATGTTTTTAAATAGGTAGACTTACCGCAGCCGGACGGTCCGATAAACGCTGTGATCTGATTTTCATATATATCCAGATTGATATTTTTTAATGCATGATTGTTTCCATAGTACAGATTCAAATCCGACGTAGAAATTTTTGTCTCCATATCATTTCCTCATTTTTTACTTTATTTTAATTTTGTCACATCAAACCGGTTGGTCAAAAATCTCGTCAGCAGGTTGATTCCCAGCACGATAATCAGAAGCACGACCGCGATTCCAAACGCCTGATCGTATTTTGCTTTCTGCATCGACAGGTAGAGCTGGATGGTCAGCGTGCCGCTCGACTCAAACAGTTTTCCAAACAGGTTTTTCGGAAGCTGGAAGCCGCTTCCGGCAGTAAACAGAAGCGCCGCCGACTCGCCCACGATACGGCCAATCGAAAGGATGACGCCGGTCAGAATACCCGGTGCCGCGCTCGGCAGCAGGATCGTCCGGATCATATACCATTTCGTTGCACCGATTCCCAGTGCGCCGCTGCGGTAGCTGTCCGGAACAGTTTTGAGTGCTTCCTGTGTGTTCCGCGTAATCAGCGGAAGCACCATCAGGGTCAGCGTGAAGGATCCGGTCAGAACCGAATAACCCAGCTTCAGCGTCATTCCGAAAAAGACCATACCGAACAAGCCAAAAATAATCGACGGAATACCGGACAGGATCTCGGTTGTAAATTCAATCGTCCGCACCAGTTTTCCCGGCTTTGCGTATTCGTTCAGATAAATGGCGGAGCCGATTCCGATCGGCGCTGCAATGATAAGGGTAATTACAATGATGTAAATCGTGTTGATGATATTTCCCAGAATACCAAAGGTGCCCTTGAGGGAGCTCTGTACCGTGGACAGAAGCTGCCAGGAAACCTGCGGCAGGCCGCGCACAAACACATACCCCATGATGCCAACTAACAGCGCGATCGCCACGCCAGCTGCCAGATAAATCAGCACTTTTAAGATATTGTCCCCGATGCGGGTGCGCTTCTGGTAAATACTTTTCATTCTATTATCAGTCATTTGCGCCGCCCTCCTTCACAAACATCCGGCTGAGCACCGTGTTGATAAACATGATAAATACGAACAGCACCAGACCGATGGTAAAGAGCACTTCCCGGTGAAGTCCCTCTGAATAAGACATTTCCGCCACGATCGCGGTTGTCAGGAAACGGACGGAGTTAAATGGAAGCGGCAGATTGACTGAACTTCCAGATACCAGGCTGATCGCCATTGCCTCCCCGATCGCACGTCCGCAGCCTAAAACCACCGCCGTGATGATGCCGGAGTGCGCCGCCGGAACGATTACTTTGAAAATCGTCTGGATATGCGTTGCACCGAGCGCCAGCGATGCGCTTTTTAAATGTTTCGGGACTGCCCTAAGCGACGCTTCACTGATATTGATGACGGTCGGAAGAATCATGATTGCCAGAACCAGAACCGCCGATATCAGGTTCGCACCGCCGGTAAACTGATGCGTCGTGGAACCGGCAAAAATTTTCATTTCCAGCTTATACATCAGGGGATTTAAAATCAAAATTCCTAAGAGTCCGTAGATAACCGACGGAATACCTGCTAAAAGCTCAACTGCCGGGCGGACCACTGCCGCTACCTTCGGCGGCGCAACCTCTGCCAGAAAGATAGCGGTAAACAGCCCTATCGGAACACCGATCAGGATCGCCAGAAAGGTTCCAACGATGGAAGTTAAAATAACGTAGAGAATTCCGAAAGACGCCGGATTTCCAGTCGGCTTCCAGACGGTTCCAAATAAGATTTCCGGAACACCCACCTTAAAAAGTGCCGGGGTGCCGCTGATAATCATGTATAAGGTAATTGAAAAAACTGCCACCACTGCCAGCAGGCCGCAGGCGGTAAAAATAATTTCCGCTGCCCTCTCTACCGCTGATTTCGTGGCATGGCTTCCAAAAATGGTAAATTTCTTTTCGTGCATATGTCTCTCCTGTCTCGGATTGAACAGCGAGCCGCTTTCGGTCAAAGCAGAGTTTCCTTTCTGCGGCTTGACTGCAAGCGACTCGATATTATTTGAATCTATTCAATATTATATATATTCGTGAATTACTGATTTTTCTATCCTTACCTGTTTTCACCGGTAATTTTATCCATATTCACAAATTCCGATGCAGTTTCTTACTTCGTAGTAATCAGACCTACCGATTTAATCAGGTCATCGCCTTCTGCAGAGTATACATAGTCAAACAGCGCCTGTACCAGCTCATTCTGCTCAGAAATTTCTCCCTTGGTTGCCATAACGAATGGACGGCTCAAGAAATAGCTGCCTGCCTTGATGTTCTCCTCCGTCGGCTCTACATCATCCAGTTTAACTGCCTTAACGGTATCATCGACTACATCCAGGGAAACGTATCCGATGGAACCCGGTGTAGATGCTACTTTTGCCATAACTGCACCGGTGGAATCCAGCTCGTTTGCATATTTGCAGGCATCTTCCAGACCCAGAAGCTCCTCAAATGCGCCTCTTGTACCGGAACCTGCTTCCCGTCCGACTACGACAATCGGCATATCGCTGCCGCCTACATCCTTCCAGTTTGTGATGCTTCCGTCGTAAATGCCGGTCAGGTCATCCTTGCTCAGACCATCTACAGCGTTGGACGGGTCAACGACAACGGCGATACCATCGATAGCTACGATATTTTCAACAGCACCTTTTGCTTTCTCATCATCCTTTAATGCTCTGGAAGAATCACCGACATCACACTGACCTGCCAGCACGGACTCGATACCTGCGGAAGAGCCGGTAAATTCAGCCTGTACGGTCACGTTCGGATATTTCTCCATGAAGGTTTCTGCCAGTGCGTTTGCAAATTTCTCCATCGAGGTGGAACCTGCTAATGTGATGGAACCACTTAAATCTGCTGCATCTGCGCTGTTCTCGGTTGTATCTGCTGCTGCATCACTCTCTGCGCTGGTTTCTGCGCTTGTGTCTGCTGCACTTGTATTTGTATTGCTGGAACCACATCCTACCATTCCAGTTGCCAGAACGGCTGCTCCTAATACTGCGATTGTTTTCTGAACATTTTTCTTCATAATAAAATTCCTCTTTCCTCTCTCTTTTTTCTCTCAGAGTTTTTTATCCTTGATTTCTTACAGTACGCAGTATAAAAGATTCCTCGATTTACAGAAATCATGTTTTGGTATCGTTTATGTAAAATTTGGGTAATTTTTGTGGGAGTGAATGTAAGATATGGTTTCGGATTTGCTCTGTTTCTCTCCATGATCCGAAACGCCGCCGGACATCTCTTCGGGCTTTGCTTGAAAGTCCGGGCAGAGATCGCCGGCGGCATGATTCTGATTTTTATACTGAGTTTCATTCTGCTCTCAAACAAGGCAGGTGAATTTCCCCAGACATCCTACTTCAGAACAACCTTCTTAAAGTTTTTCTTACCTCTCTTGACAACCATTCCTTCGCCGGAAAGCTGATCCTTCTTAAAGACTGCCTTAATATCCTTTACCTGGTTTCCGTCTACAGATACGCCGCCCTGCTCGACATTTCTTCTTGCCTCGGAACGGGACGGAGCCAGACCGGATTTCTGCAGGATGGAGAGAATATCGATCTCATCACCGTTGAAATCATCCTCTGTCAGCTCGTAGGTCGGCATATTCGCTGCATTTCCGCTGGAAAACAGTGCTTTCGCTGCTGCCTGTGCCTTCTCAGCCTCTTCCTCGCCGTGTACCAGCTTGGTCAGCTCGTAAGCCAGGATCTCTTTTGCAGTATTTAACTGGCTGCCTTCCCATTTATCCATCTCATCGATCTGCTCAAGCGGCAGGAAGGTCAGCATACGCAGACATTTTAATACGTCCGCGTCAGCGACGTTTCTCCAGTACTGGTAGAACTCGAACGGGGAGGTCTTGTTCGGATCCAGCCATACAGCGCCGGACTGGGTCTTGCCCATCTTCTTGCCCTCGGAGTTTAACAGCAGGGTGATGGTCATCGCGTGTGCGTCCTTGCCAAGCTTTCTGCGGATCAGCTCGGTACCGCCTAACATATTGCTCCACTGATCGTCGCCGCCGAACTGCATGTTGCAGCCGTATTTCTGGTACAGCATGTAGAAATCGTAGCTCTGCATGATCATGTAGTTGAACTCTAAGAAGCTTAAACCTCTCTCCATTCTCTGCTTGTAGCACTCAGCCGTCAGCATGCGGTTGACACTGAAATGCGGTCCAACCTCGCGCAGTAAGTTTACATAATTCAGATTCATCAGCCACTCTGCGTTGTTGACTAAGAGCGCCTTGTCATCGGAGAAATCGATGAAACGGCTCATCTGCTTTTTGAAGCAGTCGCAGTTGTGCTGGATCGTCTCCGGTGTCAGCATCTGGCGCATATCCGTACGTCCGGACGGATCGCCGATCATGCCGGTGCCGCCGCCCAGTAATGCGATCGGCTTGTTGCCTGCCATCTGCAGACGTTTCATCAGGCACAGTGCCATGAAATGACCTACATGAAGGCTGTCTGCGGTCGGGTCAAAACCGATATAGAAAATGGCTTTTCCTTCATTGACCAGTTTTTTGATCTCTTCTTCGTTTGTAACCTGGGCGATCAGGCCTCTGGCTACTAATTCTTCGTAAATCTGCATCTTCTCTCTACTCCTTTATTAAAATTTGGGGTACAAAAAGCCCCGTCCTCCAAAAAGGACGGGGCAAAATTCCCGTGTTACCACCTTTGTTCGCAGACAGCTCGCGCCCATCTGCCTCTGCCGGTACCCTCTGATACCGTGACCGGATAACGTGTGTCTCTCACGTCGCAGCCTACCAAATCAACCGCCGCACATTTTCCACGCAGCCTTTTCATCGGATCCGATTTTAGATTCTTCGGTGCGAAGCTCCGGGATGTATTCGAATATCCGGTTCACGCGCGCCTCTCATCATCCGGCTGCTTTCTGTGCGCTCTCCTGCGGATCTCTACTTGTTCCCTTCATTGCCTTTGTAAGGTTATTGAGTATATTCTGTATTATAAGCGAAATTTATTATTTGTCAAGGCAATTTCTCAACTTCAAACTTCACGCTATAAAATTTTTACATTACTTTAAATTCAAAGCGTAAAAAGTAGTGTACATATTTATTAAATATAATTATCATATTATTACTTTAGTCACACAGTTCCCAATCTCCCAGCCACGTATCCTTAGAATAATTATATAATCTTCTATATAATTTCCCGTTTTCAACTTTATAAACATATTTTATAACATCTGCTCTAGCTATTGAACTCGATTTTTCAACAGCCACCTCTTTCTCTTGTGCAAACGCAGTCCCTGAAAAAATACATGTCATAGCAATTATTACTGCTAAAATTCTGATCGTTTTTTTCATTTTTATTTCCTCCTAATATTAATATTCTTTAATTCATTTGGTATTTCATCCAATGTTCCTATATATGTACCATTCATATATAATTCATACCCGTTTTCTGTCTTTACAAAAAAGTTATTTTTTTTGACTATATCATCTTCTTCAAAATACGGTGCATGCAACTTCAAATCAGCTACTGGTTCTATTACTATTGTACCAGACAATATAATAGCAATTAAGAAAAAGAACAACTTAATATTGACCTGTTTTTTTTGTTCTTCATTCAATATAGAAGAAATTCTAATTTTCAAAAAACTTCCATTAAAAAAAGATAGTGTTCCTCTCCTTTTTAACGCTTTTGTCCTAGACATTTTTAACAATATTTCAACATAATGAATTTTTTCTATTTCAGATAACTCATTACAAACAATTAAATCATTTCTTATTTCTAATATGTTAGAAAAATAATACCGAACTATGTATACTAACGGATTCCACCAGTATAAAAGACATAATATTTCAAAAAAACACTTTAAAAATAAATCTCTTTTAATGTAATGTCCCACTTCATGCAAGAGTACTATTTTTTTTGTTTCTTCATCTATATTCGGTATTATTATATACGGATTTTTTATACCAACAATAAATGGATCTTCTATACTATCAACTTTCAATATTGGTATTTTTTTCACTTTTTTATACTTTTTAACACGAATATACTCTATCGGTCTTATTTCTTTTATTAATTTTATAAATGATATATATGATAAACTTTTTTGCACTAAGATAAGAAAACTTCCAAGTAAACTAATCTAAAAAAGTACAGAAAAATGACTTAAAAATCCTATTTTCCCCCGCATAAAGCGACAAAGTTCTGGATATAATATTTTTATTCCTATCGTATGACTTATTCCGCAAATATCTATTGGAAAAAATAATCTTACTCCTGTTAGTACAGTGCAAAAAATAAGTAATTTTACTTCATACAAGCTATAATTTTCTTGCTTTTTCCATATATAAACCGACAAAAAACCCAATAGCAAAATTGAACTACATATTGCCGATAAAATTGATGTATATGTTATTTTCATAAAATCTCTTTTTTTCTTTTTTGAACTATACGTTCTAATTCGTCAATAACCGACTCTTCATCTACTGCTCCATTCAACAAAGCTGCTGTTATTGTATTTACAAAGGACATAGGATTTCTAGAATTTTTCATACATTTTTCTATTTTTTCTTCTATTTCTTCATCCTGAGTCTTTTTCGCTTTATATCGCCTAGCAAAAACTTTTCCAGTCTGAACTGTATCAATAACCTGAACATAACCCTTATCAAGCAATTTTCTTAACACAGTATGGACTGTTGGCGTTGTCAATTCTTTTTCAGATTCTACAATTTCTGTCACCGTCATGGGTTTTTCATACTTCCACAAAACCTGCATAACATTCATTTCTCGTTCACTTAAATAATTATTCTTCATAAAATTCCCAATCTCATAATTTATAGAAACAAAGGGAGCAACTGACGCCCCCTTTGTTTTTCACTCAAGTTCCAATACTACTAACTAATATTATCATTTCCAAGATCCACATTCCATAAATCACTCTATCTTTTTTCATTAGCTCATACCATTCAGGCGTATCTAATAATCTTGGTTTTTTAATTATATAATAATAACAAAAAATCAAAATACAAAGAAAAATTCTAACAGTTCCCACCTGATCATACCAATTTCTAATTCCCATTATGGAAGCAATTCGCTCCCCACAAAGACACAGTTCCATTAATAAAGCGGCAAACGTTGCTTCTCTTCCTTGACGGAATTCATTTGATACTCTATTCTCTTTCATTGCATCTCCCTTTTTTATTACCAATACTCATACTTGGTATAACCTGGCGTCCACCCTAATACTCCATCATTATTATAGCCATATGTATAAGATATTGTAACTTTTGCATAGTTTATGCCACCCTTTTGTGCAGCTGCTAAAACTGTTTTAGCAACAAGTGCTGCCACTGCTACCCCTGCTCCTGCTCCGCCTACCTGTCTTGCGATAAAATTAGTTATTGTCGCTAAATCTTTCATTTCTTGCAAATCAATTGTATACACAATATTTACAACGGTTCCTATAGCAGCTGTTGCTGGTAATCTTCCAGTTATACTAGATGCCCTCGAAGCACCTGTAGATCCTCCACTACCACTTTTGCTTACTTCCAATAATTCTTTAACTTCCGATCTTGAAAAACCAAAATCTTCCATTAACATATCTTCCACAACAGTTTCATCCGTTACCGAAGCATATTTATCATAAATATCTCTCAATTCATGTTGATCAATCACAACCTTTGTTGCCACTTTATCTATTGATATTCACATTATTAATGAGCATCCCACATTTTTGCTGCATTGGAATCCCTCCCTTCTTTAAATTTAGTAAACAAGCTTTAATTTGATTATATATTATCATCTTTGATTATATATGTCAATATTAAAAATATATTTTCATTTCAAATATACTTTCAATCTTTTCTACACAATTAAAAACTACTCTTTCGCCAGCGCCGCGAGCCCGGAAAGAATCTCCCGCGCCTTCACAAGCATCGTCTCGCAGTCCGTATGTTTCTGCCGCACGTCGCGGTAATAGAACGACGGCACATCACCCGTCCTGAAGGTCAGCGTGCCCTTATATTTCTCCATCAGCGCCGGAATGCCGGAGACGTCCAGATCGGCTTTCTGGTACATCTGAATCGTGATATCCTGCTTCTTTACATCGACCTCCACGACGCCCGCCTGATGAGCAAGCGCTTTTAGATCGGCGATCTTTAACAGGTTCTCCACCGAACGTGGAATCTCGCCAAAGCGGTCGATCAGCTCATCCTGCATATCCATGTACTCTTCCTGGTTCTCAATACCGGAAATCCGCTTGTAAACGTCGAGTTTCTGATATTCATTGCGGATGTAGGACGGCGGAATATACGCGTCGATGTCGCAGTCCACCACCGTCTCGAAGTCCTCGGCTTCGTTCTCACCGCGAAGTGCCAGCACCGCCTCGTTTAAGAGCTTGCAGTACAGGTCATAACCGACCGCCTGCATGTGGCCATGCTGTTCCGCGCCCAGAAGATTTCCGGCGCCGCGCAGCTCCAGATCGCGCATCGCAATCTTGATACCGCTTCCCAGCTCCGTAAATTCACGGATCGCCTGCAGACGTTTTTCCGCCTCTTCACGCAGCAGCTTGTCGCGCCGGTACATGAGAAACGCATACGAAGTCCGTCCGGAACGTCCGACGCGACCGCGGATCTGGTAGAGCTGCGACAGCCCCAGCCGGTCGGCGTCGTGGATGATGATCGTGTTCGCATTCGGAATGTCCAGTCCCGTCTCAATGATGGTCGTGGACACCAGAACGTCGATATTGCCCTCGACGAAATCCAGCATAATTTTTTCCAGCTCATGTTCGTGCATCTGCCCGTGGGCGAACACGACGTTTGCCTCCGGCACCAGAGCCGCCACATGGTTTGCCACCTCGTCGATGTTGTTGACACGGTTGTAGACATAATATACCTGTCCGCCCCGCGCCAGCTCCCTGTGAATCGCCTCGCGCACCATCTCGTCGTTGTACTCCATGACGTAGGTCTGAATCGGCAGGCGGTCCACCGGCGGTTCCTCCAGGACACTCATATCCCGGATGCCAATGAGACTCATATGCAGGGTACGCGGAATCGGCGTTGCCGTCAGCGTCAGAACGTCTACATTTTCCTTTAGTTTCTTGATCTTTTCCTTATGTGCCACGCCGAAGCGCTGTTCCTCATCGATGATCAGAAGCCCCAGATTTTTAAAGACAACATCCTTAGAAAGGACGCGGTGCGTTCCGATCACGACGTCCACCTGCCCTTTTTTCAGATCTTCCAGCGTTTTTTTCTGCTCGCCCGCCGTGCGGAAACGCGACAGCATATCGACCCGCACTGGGAAATCCTTCATCCTCTGCACAAAGGTATTGTAATGCTGCTGCGCCAAAATTGTGGTCGGCACCAGATACACAACCTGCTTCCCCTCCTGAATCGCCTTAAATGCCGCCCGGAGCGCGATCTCCGTCTTGCCGTATCCAACGTCGCCGCAGATCAGGCGGTCCATGATGCGGCGGCTTTCCATGTCTTTTTTGGTCGCCTCGATCGCCTCCAGCTGATCCTCCGTCTCCTCAAACGGGAACATTTCCTCAAATTCCCTCTGCCAGACCGTATCCGGTCCATACTGGTAGCCCTCGCTCCGCTGACGCGCTGCATAAAGCTCGACGAGATCCTTTGCAATATCACGGACCGCACCGCGCACCTTGCTCTTCGTCTTATTCCATTCCGTGCCGCCCAGCTTATTGAGCTTCGGCGTCCTGGCATCCGAACCGGCATATTTCTGGATTCCCTCCAGGCGTGTCGCCGGAAGGTAGAGATTACCGCCGTCGCGGTACTCAATCTTGATGTAATCCTTGACGACCTTGTCCTGCTCGATCTTCTCAATGCCCCGGTAAATGCCGAGTCCGTGGCTCTCATGCACCACATAATCGCCGATCGAAAGCTCGGAAAAGCTCTGGATTTTCTTACCCTGGTAGGAGGTCTTTTTCTTCTTTTTCCGCCCCCGTCCGCCGCCGAACATGTCTCCCTCGGTGATCACGACGAACTTAATCAGCGGATACTCAAATCCCCGATGCAGCTTTCCGTAAGTCACCAGGATTTCACCCGGTTTCACGGTGTTTTCGCCCTCATCCGGGCAGAAGGCACTTAAATCATACTCCCGCAGATCGCCCGCCAGACGGCTCGCGCGCGTCCGCGAACCAGCCAGCAATATCACCCGGTATTTTTCCTTCTTCCAGCGCGCCAGATCGCTGATTAAAAGCTCAAATCCATTCTGGTAGGAATTGACATTTTTAACGCTCAAACTGTATTTTTTCTTAACCGTCATGCCGGAGAGCTTCTGATCCAGCCCCAGCAGTAAAAGAGTGTGCGGGCGCATTGCCATCGCCAGCGTCTCCTTCGCCGAATAGAGAAAGGAAGTCTGCCCCGGAAGCAGATAGCCGCCCTCGAGACGGTGCGACATGCTCTCCCGGAACTCCGTCTCGGTCGTCTCTGCTTTTTCCTTCAAGCGCAGCGGCTCATCCAGAAAAATCGTCAGCTCATCGACTGGAAAATAGTTTAAAAACGACACTGTTTCCTTGCAGAAATACCGGATATAGCTTCCCAGCCCATGCACCCGGAAGCCCTCGCGAAGCCCCTCTAAGACCTCCGAGACAGCCGAATCCATCCGGTATGCCTCTTCCGTCTTCATGGCATCCCGGAGCTTTTTCACGTATTTTTTGCGTTCCTTCTCGATCGCCTCGGTTCCATCCTGTATCTGCTGTGGTGAAAGCGCCATCTCCGTCGCCGGATAGATCACCGCCTCGTCCACCTGCTCGATCGAGCGCTGGCTCTCCGGGTCGAAGGTACGGATCGAATCGACCTCGTCGCCCCACAGCTCGATCCGGTACGGCACCTCCTCCGTCAGCGGGAAAATGTCAATGATACCGCCGCGCACCGAAAACTGCCCTGATCCCTCAACCTGCGCGACCTTCTCATATCCCATTTCTGCCAGGGTGTGCGTCAGCGTCCCGACCTCGACCACATCTTCTGCCCCGATCGTGAGACTCCGCTCTTTCATCCACGCAAGCGGCAGCAGATGTTCCATCAGCCCGTCGATCGTCGTGACCACCACGCCGCCGGAGCTCTCCAGGACCCGCCGCATGACCTGAATCCGCTGTTTCGTCAGCAGGTTTCCGTGGATATCCGACGTATAAAACAGCAGATCCCTCGCCGGGTACAGCGAAATATCCGTATCAAAGCACCGGTAATCCTCACAGATCTCCCGCGCCCTCGAATCATCGTAGGTGACAATCAGCTTCCAGGGCGTCAGATCCGAAAGCTCGGACAGCAGATGCACCTTCTGCGAATCCAGGCATCCCGTGACAAGAAGCGGTCCCTGTCCGCGCTGTAAATCCGTCTTGAGATCCTGGAACTCGATCATCTCCTCTAACGGATTTGCAAATAAATCGCTCATTGTGTCTTGACTTCCTCCTTCCTCTCCGCCTTCTGCTTCTCTAGCTTCTCCTTCTCCCCGCGTGCCGCGCCGTTGAAATGGTTCATCGCCGCATCGACGCCCTCTGTCATCATATCCACGACTGCCGCCGCACCGTCCTTAAACGCCGTCGTCATCGTTTCGGCTTCCTCTTTCGGAAAATGTCCCAGCACATAGTCTGCCAGATCCATGCGCGCCGGCTTCTCGCCCACACCGATCCGCACGCGTGGAAATTCCTGCGTTCCCAGATGGGCGATGATATTTTTGATTCCATTGTGGCCGCCCGCGCTGCCTTTTTTGCGGATCCGGATGCCGCCCGGAACTAGGCTGATATCGTCATAAATCACGATAAACTCCGCTGGATCTACCTTATAATAATCCATCACCTGACGGATGCACTCGCCGCTCAGGTTCATATACGTCTGCGGCTTTACCAGAATGACCTTATTTCCCTCGATCACGCCTTTTCCGATCAGTCCCTTAAATGCTTTCTCCCGGACATCAATGTTATACTTGTCCGCCAGCGCATCCAGCGTCATAAATCCCACATTGTGGCGGGTTCCCTCATATTCTCTTCCCGGATTTCCAAGTCCTGCAATTACATACATAATTCTATTTCTCCCTCTTTTTCTATAGTATCAAAAATACCAGATTCTTCACTCATCGTCTTTCTCAAAAAGCCAAAACAGACACGACTTTAAGCGTTAAATCCTGAAACTGCCACTTTTTCAAGCTGTTTCAGGATCTAACGCACTTATTTTTCTGGATACTTTTAAAGTTACTGTTCACGGATAGGCACTTTTGGAATCGAAAGTGCCGTAAGTTTTGGGGTCGTGTAAATAAGAAGTTACTTTCCCTTCACAACCTCAACCGCCTTCTGCAGCTGATTATCCTTCTCCTCTGGAATCACGACTTCCTGCGCCGCCTCTTCATCCAGCTCCACCTCGAGATCCGGCTCGATGCCTTTTCCATGGATATCATTTCCATTCGGCGTATAATAATGGTCGGTCGTCAGCTTGATCGCGCTTCCATCCGAAAGCGGCATCAGCGTCTGCACGATACCTTTACCGAAAGTCTTCGTTCCGACGATCGTCGCCACGCCGTAATCCTTCATCGCACCGGTAAATACCTCCGACGCGCTGGCGGAATTGCCATTTACCAGCACAACCATCGGGATCTCCAGGCTGTGTCCATCCTCAGCGTCGTATGTCTCCTCCGTGCCCTTCTTATTTGCCACGGTCAGGATCCGTCCGCCATCTTTCAGGATATAATCCGCCATCGAGACAACCGTCGTCACCTCGCCGCCCGGGTTGTTCCGCAGATCGATGATCAGGCGCTTCATGCCCTCGCCCTGCAGTTCCTCGATCTTGGATTTAAACTGATCGGCAGTCACACGGTCAAACTCTGCAACGGAAATATATCCGATCTCTTCATCCAGCATCTTGCCTGACACCGTCTGCACATCGATCGGTCTGCGGGTCAGGGTGATATCCTTGTACTCGTCGCTATTTTCACGATAAACCGTGATCGTCAGCTGGCTGCCTTCCTCGCCCTTGACGTAATTATTGACCAGAAGCGACAGATCCATGCCAATCACCTCGGTGCCGTCTACCTTATAAAGCGCATCACCCGGAAGGATGCCTGCCTCCTCGGCCGGGCTGCCCTCAAAGACGCGCACGATCGTGCTGACGCCGGTCTGGACATTCTGGGATACCAGAGCGCCGATGCCGCAGTAAGAACCATTTGTCTCATCCAGGAAGCTTGTCAGCTCGTCCGGCGTATAGTAAACCGCATACGGATCATTTAAACCACTCAAAAAGCCCTGATAAATGCCGGCTTCCTCCTCGGATGTATCAATTTTTTCCTCAAACAGGTACTTTTTATCGATAATATCCTGTATCTGCTCCAGCTTTTTCGTGACATTCTCAAAATTGACCGGCTCCTGTGCCTGCGACGGTGTTCCCTCGGTCTGTACCTGTACCTGTGTCTGATTATCGATCACACGGCGTCCAAACATGTAAATCCCCGCCGAAGCACCGACCGTGATCAGACACACCAGTGCTGTCACCAGCACACCGACCATCACACCGCGCCAGAATTTATTTTTACTGTCCATCTCTTATGCCTCCTGATTCCTGTCTATTCCTTCCGGATTTGTAACTGTTCAGTACCTTCACAGTCACGCGCAAAAATCCATCAAAAATTGCCTACGGCAATGGGATTTTTGCCTGCTGGTCCATGTTTTCGTACGGTCAGCGCAGTAAATGCGCAGACCTACTGAACAGTTACCCGGATTTCATCTTTTGCAGCCACCTGATACTTTCCGCACTACGGACTTACATAGCTCGAAGGGTTTACATAACTTCCGTTCTTGCGGACTGCAAAATGCAGATGAGAACCTGTCGAATATCCGGTCGAACCTACCTTCGCGATCGTCTGTCCGGCTTTTACCGTATCCCCTGCCGATACCAGAAGCTGGGAACAGTGCATATACACGGTTGAAAGTCCATTTCCATGGTTGACCACAACATAATTTCCAGCCGAATAACTGTAGGTTGCAATCGAAACCGTTCCTCCGGCGGCTGCCACGATGCTGCTGCCGGTCGAAGCGCTGATATCAATGCCCTTATGGTTCGAGGACGCGCCCGCCGTCGGTGATTTACGTTTTCCGAATCCAGATGTAATGCGTCCGCTTGCAGGGCACGGCCAGCGCAGCGAAGAACTTCCCGTCGAAGTGGTAGTCGTACTGCCAGTATTCCCTTTCGCGGTCGAATTATTCGTTTTTCCCGCTGCGGCGGCTTTTCTGGCAGCTTCCTCTGCCGCTTTTTTCGCCGCCTCTTCCGCTTCCTTCTTCTTAATCTCCGCCTCCATCTGCGCGATCTTGGCTTCCTGCGCCTTGATATCGTCCTCATACGCTTTCGCCTGCGCTGATTTCTCGCCGATCTGCGCGTTGACGTTCTGGAGTTCTTTATTTTTCTCATTCAGGAGAAGCTGGACTGAATCCTGCTTTGCCTCCGTCTGCGTCTTCATCTCTTGCAGCTCCGTCTTCTCCGTCTCCAGCTTTTTCTTGCTGTCCGCGATGGACTCTTTCGTCGCCACATACTGGTCGAGCATCTTCCGGTCATACTCCGAAATCTTTGAAACATACTCTGCCCGGTTTAAAAGCTCCGAGAGCGAACGGGCTTCCAGAAGCAGATTTAAGTAGCTGCTATCGCCCTTCTCATACATATATTTGATACGCATTTTCATCGAAGCATACTGCTTTTTTTCAGTTTTCTGCGCTTCCTCCAGCTTTACCGCCGTCTCATTGATGCTTTTCTGCTTGCTGGAAATATTATTTTCCAGCTTCGTGACCTGCGACTGCAGATCATTCATCTTCGTGTCCAGCTCCTTGACATAGCTCTCGGTGTTACTTTTCAGACCCTGAAGGCTTTTGATCGCCTCCTCGGTCTTCTTTTTCTCCTGTTCCAGGGCGCTTTTCTTATCCTTGGCGCTGCTTACATCCTTTTTCGTCGCTGCCGCCACCGAGGTCAGCACTGGGGAAGACGCCAGCGCCGCCGTCACAAGGAACAGAGCCGCACGTATTTTCAATCCCTGTTTTTTCATGTTCTCATCCTTTTTACCGCAAATTTTCGCTGCCGCCGCATTCTCCTACAGCAGCCGCCAATGTTTCTTACACCTTTAAATGTCTGCGGATCGTAAAGAAACTTCCGACAAAACCGATTCCCACGCCCAGCGCCATCGCCACGGCTACCATGCTCGGGAAAATGGTCTGAATCGGGATAAATTCAATCAGGTTCGACAAGATATCAAACCGTTCCATCATATATACAACCGCCTGGCGGTACAGAAAATACGTGATCGCCAGCGGAATCAGCGCGCCAACCAGACCGATCATCACACCCTGTACAACGAACGGCGCACGGATCATGAAATTCGTCGCACCGATCAGGCGCATGATCCGGTTTTCCTCCCGCCTAAATGCAGCTGCCGTCGTGATCGTATTGCTGATAAGGAAGATAGCAACTGCCAGCAGAATAGCGATGATCACCCCCGACAAAAGTCCCAGCATCTTGTTGAAGCTTGAAAGCCCGGACGCCGTATCGCTCGAATAATTGATCTTCCGGATCCCCTGCACCGTGCCAAGCCATGCAACCATGTCATCCTGCATGTCAATGTCTTTCAGATAGATCTCGTAGGACGCCGAACCGGCTAACGGGTTGTCATCCGCAAATCCTTCTGCCAGATCCTCGACTCCCTTAAAATATTCTTTCTTAAAATTCTCCCATGCCTCCTCGGCAGAAACATACTTTACTTCCTTGACCTCATCGCGGGCGCGTATCTCATCCCCGATTTTCTGTATATCGTCCTCACTCATATCTTCATTGAAGAAAACCGTGATTCCTACTGTAGATTCTGCATTCCGCACCATATACTGTACGTTGGCAATCAAGCCAAAAAACATACAGAACAGGAAAATACATGCCGAAATAATCGCCACCGACGCCAGTGAAAACCAGATATTCCGGATGATATTGCGCATACCCTCCTTGGTGCAGTAAATCAATGTACTAATTTTCATGCCAGATACCGCCTTTTTGATCTCCCGTCAGCACGCCGCGCGTCAGCGTGATCACACGTTTTCCCATCTCTGCTACGATCTCCCGGCTGTGCGTTACCACAAGCACCGTCGTCCCGCGCCGGTTTATCTCCTCCAGAAGCTCCATGATCTCCATAGAATTATGTACATCCAGGTTTCCCGTCGGCTCGTCCGCCAGAAGTATCTCCGGCGAGTTGATCAGCGCACGGGCAATCGCAACACGCTGCTGCTCGCCGCCCGAGAGCTGGTTCGGGTATGCTTTATATTTTGAAGAAAGCCCTACCAGTCGGAGCATTTCCGGCACATTTTTCTTAATCTCACGGGGCGATACGCCGATGACCCGCTGTGCAAACGCGACATTTTCATATACTGTTTTATCCTTCAACAGACGGAAATCCTGAAACACCATTCCCAGCCGTCTGCGGTACTTCGGAATGTAGCGTCTCGGCATCTTTTCCAGATCCATATCGTTGACGATAATCTGACCGGAAGTCGGCTCCAGCTCCTTCAAAAGAAGCTTTAAAAGCGTCGATTTGCCGGAACCGCTTCGTCCCATGATGAAAACAAACTCGCCGTCCTGAATCTGAATATTGATTCCCTTTAAGGCTTTATTCCCCGTCTTGTACGTCTTGGTGAGATTTTTAACCTCTATCATGCGTAAATCCTCTTTTTCAATTCTCCAAATGAAATTGCTGCGGCAAAGGCAATCTTCCTCCCCGCCACAGCAATTTGGATTAATAATCCAGGTTTTCCATGTATTTCATATATTTTACAACCATCAGGGCAATCTTAAATGTGATCGCATCCTCAAACACCCGCAGATCCAATCCCGTGCTCTTCTGGAGCTTATCCAGACGGTATACCAGTGTGTTGCGGTGGATGTAAAGCTGTCGGGAAGTCTCTGATACGTTCAGGCTGTTCTCGAAGAACTTGTTGATTGTCGTAAGAGTCTCCTCATCAAACTCATCCGGCGATTTGCCATCAAAAATTTCCTTGATAAACATCCGGCACAGCGGCAGCGGCAGCTGATAGATCAGACGTCCGATTCCCAGCTTGCTGTATGCGACCACATTTTTGCTGCTGTAGAAAATCTTTCCTACATCCAGCGCCATCTTCGCCTCTTTATAAGAACGCGATACGTCCTTGATCTCGTTGACGATCGTACCGAATGCCACGCTGACACGTGTCAGTGACTCGGTATTGAGCATATCTACGATCGATGTGGCTGTCTTTTCCAGATCGTCGTACGTCTCGCCCGGCTTCACTTCCTTGACTAGAATAATGTTCTTCTCATCCACTGCCGTGATAAAATCCTTCGTCTTGGTCGAGAACAGGCTGCGGACGGTCTCAAGTGCATTCACATCCTTCTCATGCTGCGTCTCAATGATAAATACGATCCGCTTGACGTTCGTCTCGATGTGCAGCTTCTTCGCACGGTTATAAATGTCAACCAGAAGCAGGTTGTCAAGCAGCAGGTTCTTGATAAAATTGTCCTTGTCAAAGCGCTCCTTATAAGCTACCAGCAGGTTCTGAACCTGAAATGCCGCCATCTTGCCGACCATGTATACGTCGTCGCTTCCGCCCTTGGCAAGAAGTATATATTCTAACTGGTGATCGTCAAACACCTTGAAAAACTGATATCCCTGTATCACCTGGCTGTCCGCCGGAGAGTCTACGAAAGCCAGAATTGCACTCTCATATTCCTCAGCGCCAGTAAATGTGGATGCCAGCACCTTGCCTTCCGTATCACAGATACAGAGATCGACACGCGTAATTCCTTTTAACCCCTCAATGTTTGTCTGGAGTATCTGGTTCGAAATCATATTCCTCTCTCCTTTTCTTTTATCCTCCGTCCAGCTGTGTTTCCGGGTCTTTCAACCTGTCATTCCCCAAACCCGTTTGTTACCCCTCCGGCAATCTGTGCCTGTGGACCATAACCGTTCCCCATCTGAATCTTGGACGGATCTTTCCCTTTATTTTAAAGCAAAGTGACGAAAAAAAAAAGAGGGCGGACGAAAAAAAGTGAATTTTTTCGTCATTTTGCCCTCACACGCCGGGATTTTCACAGACTGGAACTTGTTTTTCCGGCGAAATTTTCCAAATATGCGATTCATTCTTATTTTGCTGCGATCGCTTCCATCTCCATCAGGACGCCCTTCGGAAGTTTAGATACCTCGACGCAGGAACGTGCCGGGCATGCGCCCTCGAAGTATTTCGCATAGATTTCATTTACTTTTCCAAAATCATCCATGTTCTGGATAAATACGGTGGTCTTTACAACCTGCTCCATGGAAGCACCTGCTGCCGCCAGAAGATTCTTTACATTGGTTAAAACCTGCTCTGCCTGAGCCTCGATTCCCTCCGGGATCTCGCCGGTTGCCGGATTGACCGGAATCTGACCGGATGCAAATACCATTCCATTTACCTCGATTGCCTGGGAATACGGGCCGATCGCTGCCGGTGCATTGGTTGTGCTGATTACTTTCTTCATGTCAAATCTCTCCTTTATCTTTTATTTTAAACGGATAGAATCTTCGTTTACCTCTACTTTTCCTTCTTTTAAAAGGTGTCCAACCGCACGCTTGAACGCGTTTTTGCTTAGATTAAATTCGCGGCGGATAATCTCCGGCTCCACGCGGTCATTGAACGGCAGAACGCCGTTTTTTTCTTTCAGACGTGCCAGCACCGCCTCGGCATCCGCATTCATCTGACGGTACGCCACCTCGCGCAGGCTCAAATCCATTTTTCCATCCTCGCGCACCTTCGTCACGCGTACCTTTAAAACCTCGCCCAGACGGCATTTTCCATACAGCTCACGGTTCGGAATCAGACCGAAATAGCGGTCTGCCACTGCCACGAACACGCCCAGATTTTCATTGATCTCATAGACGCGTCCCTCGGTCCACTCGTCCTTCTTGTACGGCGCATCACTGCAAAGATACGAATATACCTTCATCGTCGCCGCCAGACGACCGCTCTTATCGATATACAGCGCTACCAGGCACTCTTCCCCGGCGCGAACCGGATATACCTGCTCTTTAAACGGGAGCAGCAGATCTTTTTCCAGCCCCATATCGAGAAAGGCGCCGATCTTCGATACATCCTTGACCTTCAAAACCGCCGTCCCGCCCAGTTCCAGCTTCGGCATCGAGGTCGTCGCAATCAGGCGATCCTCGGAATCTTTATAAATAAATACCTTGAGCTTATCGCCCACTTTTGTGCCCTCCGGCACCTGTTTCTTCGGAAGCAGGACCGCCGCCGCGTCATCTTTCTTCTGTCCCAGATACACGCCGAAGTTTTTCTCCCGCACTACCATCAGTTCCTGTACTCTTCCCAGTTCAATCATGTCATTCGTCCTCTCTTTTCTGCCGATCTCTTTTTTTATTTAACGGTTGCATTTTTCATTTACTGGCAGACAATCCACGCCGAATCTTTCTTCGGCTGCAATGATTCAGTTTCTTCACTGCTACATACAAACTCTTTACAAACCAGTCCTTGCCAGCCACAAATTCGCATACACCTGACCTTCCGCATCCTGCAACGATACCACGTATCCTTCCGGCACCTGCGCCAGTTTCGGGTACATCACATTCCCAAGCACTGCCGCCTTCCGGTACTCCACCCGCAGTTCTCCGAGTGCAAAGTCCACAGGCAGCAATTCACGCGCAATCGCCACATACTGTGCATTGTTCACGTGCCGGTTCGTATCGAGATGATGGCGTTCCACCGTGACCGGTGCCGCCGTCTCATACGTCTCAGGCAGGCGAATTTTCTTCGGCGCTGGCGGCATTGCAAGCGGTTTATCTTCAATCTGGTAGCCCTCCAACTGGCTTTCCGGCACCCGCACCGGGCATCCTTTTTCCAGATCGTAGTAAAACCAGGTTGAATCCGCCCGCACCAGCGGGTTTCCCATCTCATCCTCGATCGTGAAATTCCGGTAGCCATAGATTCCCTTAAACCCATACGGCCAGGTCGAAATACGGATCCGCTCGCCAAAATGCGGCTGTCTGAGAATCTCTATCTGCCATCCGCTCAGCCACCACGCCCGTTTTTCCTCATTCAGATAGGAAATCCCGAGTTTCAGATCCTCCGACTGGAACGTCGAACAATCCTGAAGATAATTCATGATTCCCACTACAGAAAGATTTCCCTCTTCATCCGTCTCACTGTACCGGACCCGGCTGTCAAATGTATACATATCGCTCTCTTTTCCTTTCCGGCTTCCGGCTCCCCGCACTATCTCCGCGCATCCGCCATCTGCCGTTTCGTCCTATACTGCCTTAACATTCTGTCATGAAACTCATTATATCCGATTCGAACCACGTTGTCTACTTACAGACCCAGAATATTGCAGAATTTGCCGGACGCATGGCGCGGTTTCTGCCACAGCAGCCGCCCAAACAAAAAAAATTATCAAAAAAGCGAAAAAAGTAGTTGACGAATCTGTTTCCTTACAGTATAATACAAATCGTTCAATTCATTGGGCTATCGCCAAATGGTAAGGCAACGGACTCTGACTCCGTCATTTTCAAGGTTCGAATCCTTGTAGCCCAGCTAAAAAGCATTTGTTTGCCAAAGACGGCATGACAAGTGCTTTTTTTGTATTATGGAAACTCCCTCTGAAATGTTCCATAATACAACATTTTTCAACTCAATAAACCTCCATATGTTTGCGAAAAAAAAAGAAAAGAACCCCCGCTCCGGTCATCCCTCACAGCCGGCGGCAGGGGTTCTTTTCTATTTCCAAATACTCTTAATAACTGTATAGATCAGCCAAATCAGAAGAATCGGCCCCGCCAGATGAATCAGGATGGTGAAAATACCTCCGACCAGTGCAAACAGCACAAATAAGATCGCGATAACCACCACGCTGAGAATCACCTTCCAGTACCATTTGTTCAAATCGATGTAATGGAAGTTCGGCGGCAGACCGCTGTCGTCCCGCTCCGAAAAACCGCCGTTGTAGGAGGACGCTGTGCGCCCGCTCCCGGCAGCGTCTCCCGAAGTGTACGAACCGCCCTGGCCGGTCTCCCCGGCGCCCTCGCTGCTGTCGATAATGGTTTTCGCAATCAGGCGTGGGCTGCCGATCTCCTCGATCACTTCTTCCTCCCTGCGCCCTTTCGCCGCCTCCTGGCTGATATACTGATCGTAATAGCTTATGTTGCTCTGAATGACTGAAACCGAAACCTCGCCGTCCAGCGCCTCCCGAAGCTCCTGTAAAAACTCTGTCTTTCTCATCTTGTCTCCTTATTCCTCAAACCGTCCCGTTTCTCCCGTTTCACCCAGCCGAAAGAAACAAGCTTCCAGTTCCCGTCCCTTTCAACTGCCTCAGCGTATGCGCTCTTTCAAAAGTCCGCTCCGGTACGCTTTCAAGAGCTCTTTCAGATCCTCGATGCGGCCCGCCAGCTCCTTGCCCTCATCGGTATCCGCCACTGTGATGCGCTTCTGCATTTTCTCCACAATATATACCTTCGGCGTCCGCTCGCGCTCCGGGTCAAATGGCTTGTGTTCCGCAAGCGCGAGATGGTGCGAATTGAAAATCAACGTATATCCGGCGATTCCCGTCCGCTCCTGGTAGGCTTTCGACAGCCCGCCGTCAATGATGAAGAGCTTGCCGCCAGCCCGGATCGGTGTCTCTCCACTCTTAATCTTCACCGGCATATGCCCGTTGATGATATGCGAGCCCTTCGTCGGAAGTCCAAATTCCTTCAAAATCATATCGCAGGTCTCTTCTTCCTCACTGAGCTGGTAATACGGGTTCATCGTCTCTCTCATCACTTCCGGATCCTCGATGAAATAATGCTCAAAGCTGCGGTTTTTGTCCTTTCCAAATACCGGTGATTTCGCACCATTCCACAGATACCACATAAAATCGCGGCACGCCTCCTTCTCCGGCGCGTCCTCTGGAAGAAAATAGGCATTTTTAACCTGTGTGTCAATAAAATCCATCAATTCCTTGCCGCGGTACATCTTGCCGCCCACCATCAGACCGTCAAATTCCCGATTCTCCGTCATCGGGATACAGCCGTGATAGAGCAGGTTGGAATTGCAGCATTTATACATGCTTCCGTTGGAATATAGGAAACGGACATGCTCATGCAGCCGCGCATTGTGGCGGAACGACAGCTCCAGCGTGTGAAGCAGCTCTTCCTCTTCGTCCGTCAGCCGCAGCGGATCCGCCGGATCCACCGTCGGGAAATTCATGTCGCGCATCGGATACTCTTTTCCATCGATCGTGACCGTGCCGCGGTCATAACGAATCGCTGACAGAAGTATCCGCTCTTCCATCCCGTACTCCGGATGGCGCTTGATGATCTGCCCCTCTTCCTTATATTGTAACACCGCGATCGCCTTGTGCATCTTCGCCGCCAGCTTCGGATCCACTGCGTCGTAAATATTTTTGTCAAGAATCTGCGGCAGAAAACAGGTACACGGATCGTCCCGGTACACGCGCTCCGCAAACATCGACAGCGGGCGCAGGTTAATTCCGTAGCCGTCCTCCAATACATCAAATCCATTGTAACCGAGCGCCATACGCAAAACATTGCAGATACACGCCCGGTTGCCCGTCGCCGCGCCCATCCACGAAATATCATGATTGCCCCACTGGATATCCACATCATGGAAATGCATCAGTTCCTCCAGAATGATATCCGGTCTCGGACCACGGTCAAATATATCGCCCAGGATATGAAGATTATCGATCGTCAGACTCCGGATCAGGCTGCAGATCACGACAATAAAGCTGTCCGCCACCCGGACGTCAATCAGGGTATTGATAAGTTCGCTGTAATACTCCGTCTTATTGTCATCGGTATTATCGACATATAAAAGCTCATCGATCACACCCGAAAATTCCCTCGGCATCTTTTTTCTTACCTTGGAACGGGTGTATTTCGACGAAACCTCCCGGCAGATCTGCACCAGACGGTAGACCGCCGTCTTCTGCCAGTCCTCCGTGTATTCGTTCGCCTGTTTGATCTGATTGATCATTTTTTCCGGATAATAGATAAGGTTCGCCAGCCGTACCTCGTCCTCCTCCGAAATAATATGTCCAAATGTCTCGCGGATCTTCTCCCGGATAATACCCGACGAACTGCGGAGCAGATAAATAAACGCCTCATGCTCACCGTGCAGGTCACTGAAAAAATATTCCGTGCCCTTCGGAAGTCCACAGATTGCCTGTAAATTAATAATATCACTCGCCGCCGCCCGGATATTCGGATACTCCCGCGAAAGCAGCTTCAAATATGCTAAATCCCTCATGTTATCAGCTCCCAAACTGCGCTGTCTGCCCGGATATTGTTTTGACTCGTTATCGTCGCGTTGGCTGTAACTGTTCACAGGTAGGAATTTTCTGAACTGAAAATTCCGTACGATACAGTTCCGGCAGCAGATTTTGCCGATTTGGAATGCGTAGCATCGGCAAAATCCCGTTGCTGGGCACACGTGTGTGAACAGTAACCGTTGGCTTTGGGTAAACAGCACATTATCTACATTGCATTTGCCTTTTTGATAGATTTATAGTAGCATAGATTCAGATCAGGGTCAAAATATATTTTCGGCACTTTCAGTTCCTAAAGTGCCTACCCGTGAACAGAAACATTTTTTTCCATACATAAATACAGGAGGAACATTCATGACAGAACCACACACTCTCTACGTGTTTGGCACCGGCAACGCCACGATGACACGTTATTATAATACCTGCTTCGCCATCCGCTCCGGCGAGGAATATTTCATGACAGACGCCGGCGGCGGCAATGGCATCCTGCGGATTCTGGAAGAAATGCAGGTTCCATTAAACCGCATCCACCATCTCTTCGTGACACACGAACACACCGACCACATTCTCGGCGTGATCTGGATGATCCGGATGATTGGCACTGCCATCAAAAAGGGAAATTATGAGGGAATTTTTCATATTTACTGCCACGACGGGCTGATCGACACGATTCAGACCCTCTGCCGCCTGACACTCCAGAAGAAATTCTGCGACCTGATCGGCGGTCCGATCCAGCTTATCCCGGTTTCTGACCGCGAAACCCGGCAGATTCTCGATATGGAGGTCACCTTCTTTGACATTCATTCGACCAAGGCGCGCCAGTTCGGCTTCCGCGCCGTGCTGCCGGACGGCAAGATCGTCTGCTGCCCGGGCGACGAGCCGCTGAACCCGCTCTGCGAAGAATTTGCCAAAGGCGCCGACTGGCTCTTCCATGAAGCCTTCTGCCTCTACCGCGACCGGGAAATCTTCTCCCCTTATGAAAAACATCACAGCACCGTCAAAGACGCCTGCGAACTCGCCGAACGCCTCGGTGCGCGGCATTTGATTCTGTGGCACACTGAAGATAAGACTTATCCGGAACGCGCCGCTTTGTACCGCGCTGAAGGGGAAGCATATTATCACGGGGATTTACTGGTACCGGAGGATGGGAGTGTGATAGAGCTGTGATTGTATCTTGCAGCTCTACCTCTTCCTCAAATGATAATACGTCATCGTTGCCGATGCCAGCAGCGTCTCCTTATCATCATAAATCTTGCATTCGCACACCGAAAATGCATAACCATTCTGTATTTCCTGCGCCCGGGCGATGATTTTGGATGTGTTTTTTCCAGCTTTCAGATAATGGATCGTGCCATCCACGGTCGGGACTGCGTAGTCGCGCCCGGTCATCGCTGCGGTGCCACCCACGGTATCCGCCAGTGAATACAGGACGCCGCCGTGCACGATACCTAAGATATTCATATGCCACGGTTTCAATACAATCTCTCCAACTGCATAGCCCGGGCGTGCCTCGGTGATCTCCATCTCGATTTTCTTCCGGAAATCATTGGCTGCATCCGTCTCCTGTCCGCGCTTGTCCCAGACTTCTGAGAATGAGCCGGACGGCTTTTTCTTTTCTTCCTTCTTTTCCATTTCATGTATCTCCTTGTATATATGATTTACTCTCTTTTTTATCTCTCTGCAGGTCATCTATTGTTTTCTTCTATTTTTTCTATCACTTTTCTCTCTGATATAATCTGTTTGCCTGAATCAGCCCATCCTTTTTCCTCGCCTCAAACGCTTTTTCTCATATTTTTCCAAAGATGGACTCATACTTTCTCCCATCCTCTCATACAATCTTATCAGATTGCAAAAATGTTATTGTTCACGCATACGTGCCCACTAACAGAATTTGCCGTGGCTTCGCATTTAAATACTATCGCACAGGAGGGATCTGTCTTGAAACGAAGTTCTGTTATCATTGCACTGGAAATCTGCGCCATTGCGGCGCTCTTTGTCAGCTGGTCCTTCCAGCGCCCGAACAGCCGTCAGGTCACGACCGGGAATGCGTCGGAACATTTCATCCGCTGGGTGGATTTCGATGTGACCGCCGATGCCATGACACAGGCATTCCGCTACGATGTCGATACCTGCCAGCAGGAGATCCACCTGAACTGGGTCGATCTGCTTGCCTATCTGGGGGCGCGCTATGGGGGCGATTTTTCACATTATCAAGCACCCGACATGGCGAAAGCCGCCGAACAGCTCCAAAATGGCGTTACGGTGGAAAAACTGACGAAAAATATGACCTCTTTTGCGTATTACCGTGAGGCTTACGGCGCGGTCTTGGATGGGATGGTCGGGCTGTATGAAATTGAGATTCCGAAATCGGAAGCACCGGCTTTTGCGCTGGCGGACGCGCAGATACAGGAGGGGGATCCTGGTGCCAATCCCTCCTACGCAACGATAACAACACCTGGTGCAGACACGATCAAATCATCCGCCCAACCTTCACCAGAAGCCTCAATCTCATCCAACACACAAAGTGCGCCCGACTCTTCTATCCAAGCTCAGACTCAACCTACCACCACCGATTCTAACCAACAGCCAAACTCCGCTCCGTCTCTCTCCGATCCCGACGCCGTCCCCCTGACTCCCTCCGGTGAGGAAAAAGTCTGGGTTACCAAATATGGTCTGAAAGCTTTTCTCCCACTGGCGAAAAACTTTCCCTACAGCCACTATGACGATTTCGGTGTCTCCCGCAGCTACGGTTACCGAAGACGGCACCTCGGGCATGACATGATGGGGCAGACGGGAACGCCTGTGATTGCCGTGGAATCCGGTCGCGTCGAAGCGCTCGGCTGGAACCAGTACGGCGGCTGGCGCATCGGCATCCGCAGCTTTGACGGGAAACGATACTACTATTATGCACATTTACGCAAAGACTACCCCTACCAGTCAAACCTGAAAGAGGGCAGTCTCGTCACCGCCGGGGACGTGATCGGTTATCTCGGGCACACCGGCTACAGCAGCACTGAAAACACCAACAACATCGCTGAACCGCACCTGCATTTCGGATTGCAGCTCATTTTTGACGAATCCCAGAAAGAAGGAAACAACGAAATCTGGATTGACTGCTATGAACTGATCCGTTTTCTGGCGATGAACCGCTCCGAGACCGTCAAAAAAGATGGCACTAAGGAGTGGACGCGTGTTTATGAAATGAAAGACCCCAGTCTTGAGCAATTTTCCACCCAATGACAAAAACAGCCGAAAAAGGTGCGCCAAAACCACACTTTCTCCGGCTGTTTTCAGCAGAACTACCTTATACGATATAATCCGCTATTTTTATGTTCACTTATTATTTGATCACGCGCACGCGCATCATACCCTGAATAGCTTTCAGCTTCTCAATCGTCGCCGCGTCTGCCTTGGTCTCCAGATCAACCAGCGTATAAGCGTATTTATCACGGCTCTTGTTCGTCATGTTTGCGATGTTCATGTCAGTCGATGCCAGGATCGAGGAAATCTGTCCGATCATGTTCGGCACGTTCTTATGAAGAAGTGCAAGACGACCTACGGTTGTGCACACGCCCATATCGCAATTCGGAAAGTTGACGGAATTCTTGATATTACCATTGTCCAGGTAATCCATCAGCTCTTTGACTGCCATCACGGCACAGTTATCCTCGGATTCTTCTGTGGATGCGCCCAGATGTGGGGTTGCGATGACGTTCGGCATCTGCATTACTTTTGCATTCGGGAAATCGGTGATATAGCGTTTTACACGACCGGAAGCCAGCGCCTCTGCCATATCGTCGTCATTTACCAGAAGGTCACGCGCAAAGTTTAAGATAACCACACCGTCCTTCATCTGTCCCAGGCTGTCTTTGTTGATCATCTGGCGGGTGCTGTCAAGCAGCGGTACATGAACGGTGATGTAATCGCATTCCTGATAGATCGTATCAACCGATGTGATGTGCTTTACGTCTCTGGAAAGCATCCACGCTGCTTTGACAGAAATAAACGGGTCATAGCCGTATACTTCCATGCCGAGCGCTGCAGCTGCGTTTGCAACCTCTGCGCCGATGGCGCCCAGTCCGATAACACCAAGCTTTTTGCCGCGGATCTCATGACCGGCAAATTTCTTTTTCGCCTTCTCCATATCTTTGGAGATATTTTCATTGTCCTTCTGCTCCTTGCACCAGTCGATGCCGCCGACTACGTCTCTGGCTCCCAGCAGCATGCCAGCCAGCACCAGCTCTTTGACACCGTTTGCATTGGCGCCCGGTGTATTGAATACGACAACACCAGCCTCCGCACACTTGTCAAGCGGAATGTTGTTGACGCCCGCTCCGGCACGTGCAACAGCACGCAGTCCCTTCGGAAGTTCCAGATCATGCATGGCAGCACTGCGGACCAGAATGCCCTCTGCCTCCGCCAGGTTGTCAGTCATCTCATAATTTTCGGTCAGTAAACCGGTTCCCAGCTTGGAAATCGGGTTCAGGCAATGGATTTTTCTCATTTTTTAACTCTCTTTTCTTTCAAAATTTCAAATCTTCCCATACGCGGGCTGTTTTTGTTTTAAAAAGTCCACTGCTGCAGCAGAAAGGAACGGATTCCCCCTCCCTTTCGCCGCAGCAATGGCATAAATTTTAAAATTGATTAATTTGTATGTTTTTTCTCAAATTCGCGCATGAAAGCAACTAATTTCTCAACGCCCTCGATCGGCATTGCATTGTAGATGCTGGCACGCATACCGCCGACGGTACGGTGACCTTTTAAGTTCACAAAACCTGCCTCTTTGGCTTCCTTGACAAACAGGGCATCCAGATCTGCATCGCCGGTGACGAACGGTACGTTCATCAGGGAACGGTCTTTTTTCTCAACGGTTCCCTTGAAGAGCTTGCTCTCATCGAGGAAATCGTAAAGAATCTTCGCCTTCTTCTCGTTGCGCTCCTTCATGGCACTTAAACCGCCCATTTTCTTGAGCCATTTAAATACCTTGCCGCACATATAGATGGTGTATGTAGGCGGTGTGTTGTACAGAGAGTCATTGTCTGCGTATGTTTTGTAGCGCAGCATGGTTGGTGTTCCCGGAAGAACATCCTCAGTGATCAGATCCTCGCGGATGATGACGATCGCCATACCAGCCGGACCTACGTTCTTCTGGACACCGCCCCAGAGAATACCAAACTTACTCACATCCAGCGGCTCTGACAGGAAACAGGAGGAGATGTCTGCTACCAGTGTCTTGCCCTTGGTGTTCGGAAGCTCGTGGTATACGGTTCCGTAAATAGTGTTATTTAAGCAGATATACACGTAATCTGCGTCCTCATCCACTGGAAGGTCCGAACAATCCGGGATGTAGGAAAAGGTCTTGTCAGCGCTGGATGCAATCGCGTTGGCGGTACCAAACATCTTTGCCTCCTGATATGCTTTCTTTGCCCACTGTCCGGTGATGATGTAATCCCCCACCTTATTTTTGAACAGGTTCATCGGAACCATGGCGAACTGCATATTGCCGCCGCCCTGTACGAATAATACTTTGTAATTGTCCGGAATCTGCATCAATTCGCGCAGATCCTTCTCTGCATCATCAATGATGGCCTGGAAATCCTTGGAGCGGTGGCTCATCTCCATGACGGACATGCCGCTGCCCTGGTAATCCAGCATCTCTGCCGCTGCCTCTCTCAGTACCTCCTCCGGAAGTACTGCCGGACCTGCCGAAAAGTTATAGACTCTGCTCATAATAAATCTCCTCCTGTCTTACACAAAAATGTGATAATTGCCCCCATTTTACAACTATTCGATGCGTAAGTCAATCTCATCAAACGCTTCCTCGATCGGTTTTCCAGCCGGAACCATCGGGAATACCTTGTCATCGCTGCCGATCTGGCACTCGATCATAACCGGGATATTTAAGCTGATCGCCTCGCGCAGCACCGGCTCCACATCCTCTTTCTTCGTGATACGGTATGCTTTCGCGCCCATGCCCTCTGCCACCTTGACGAAATCCATCTGATCGTAAAGCTCCGTCTGGGAATAGCGTTTTCCATAGAACAGGGTCTGCCACTGGCGCACCATACCCAGAACATGGTTGTTAAATACAACCTCGATAACCGGAATGTTGTAGCGGGTTGCCGTCGCAATCTCGTTCATGTTCATACGGAAACAGCCGTCTCCGGCAATATTGATAACCGTCTTATCCTTGCAGCCCATCTTCGCACCAATCGCTGCGCCCAGACCGTAGCCCATCGTGCCCAGACCGCCGGAGGTCAGAAGCTGTCTCGGACGTTTGTATTTATAATACTGTGCCGCCCACATCTGATGCTGTCCGACATCGGTACAGATGAGCGCATCGCCGCCGGTTACCTTGTAGATCTCTTCCATGATATACGGACCGGTCAGAACTTCCTTGTTGTAGCGGAGCGGGTACATATCTTTCAGACGCTCAATGTGGCTCAGCCACTCGTCATGGTTCATCGGATCCAGACGCGCGTTTAGCTTACGCAGAATAATCTTGACATCACCAATAATGCTCGCATCGGTCTGGATATTTTTGTTGATCTCCGCCGGATCGATATCTATGTGTAAAATCTTTGCATTGGTTGCAAAATGGTTCGGATCGCCCACAACACGGTCACTGAAACGCGCGCCTACAACGATCAGCAGATCGCACTCTGCCACACCGAGGTTGGATGTCTTGGTTCCGTGCATACCGATCATACCGGTATAAAGGACATCGGTTCCGTCAAATGCACCTTTACCCATCAGGCTGTCTCCCACCGGCGCCTGAATTTTATGTGCAAATGCACTTAATTCATTGGCAGCATCCGATGCCACTGCACCGCCGCCGACGAAAATAAACGGTTTTCTCGCTGCCTTGATCATCTCGATCGCCTTTTCCATGTCTTCCTCACGGATCAGCTCTGTCTCGCGCTCGATCGGCTGCGGTTCCTTCGGCTCGTACTCGCAGGCCGCTGCCGTCACATCCTTGGTGATATCCACCAGAACCGGACCCGGACGGCCACTCTTAGCAATCACGAACGCACGACGGATCACATCTGCCAGCTTCGTGACATCCTTTACGATAAAATTATATTTCGTGATCGGCATGGTAACACCCAGAATGTCGATCTCCTGGAAGCTGTCTTTTCCAAGAAGCCCTGTCGTTACATTACAGGTGATGGCTACCATCGGAATGGAATCCAGGTTAGCTGTTGCAATACCCGTAACCAGGTTTGTAGCTCCCGGACCGGATGTCGCCATACACACACCGACCTTACCGGTTGCTCTCGCGTAGCCGTCTGCCGCGTGGGACGCTCCCTGTTCATGAGAGGTCAAAATATGGGTGATTTCATCCTTGTGTTTATAAAGTGCATCATAAATGTTGAGGATCGCGCCGCCCGGATAACCGAACACCGTGTCTACCCCCTGCTCTTTCAAGCATTCAATGACAATCTCTGCTCCTGTCAATGTCTTCATCTGTCTAACCTGCTTTCCTTCCTTAAACCATTTTAAATGCATATACTCCCGGGCTTTCATCAACCGCAAAAGCGGGGCTGAAAAACTCCGAGAGTACATATCCCCGCAAAGCTTCCGAAAGCGTCTGTCGCGCTGTCAAGTTCTCCGTAGGGGCAGCCTGATAAATCGTCCCATCCACTGCCTTTTGGCACAAGCAGTACTTTCCGTCTCAAAAGCACCTGTCTGAAGCCCGCAATGATTACTTCTGTGTCTTCGGAACCTCCAGGATTGCGCCCCGGTTTCCGCTCGTTACAAGCGCTGCGTAACGTGCCAGGTATCCGGTCGTAACCTTCGGTTCTCTCGGCTGCCATTTCTTTCTTCTCTCTGCCAGCTCCTCGTCGGATACGAGTACGTTCAGGGAGTTATTATTGATATCGATGGAAATAATATCGCCTTCCTCAACCAGCGCGATCGGTCCGCCGACTGCCGCCTCCGGAGAAACGTGTCCGATGGATGCACCTCTGGATGCGCCGGAGAAACGTCCGTCTGTAATCAGAGCTACGCTGGAACCAAGTCCCATACCTGCGATGGCAGAAGTCGGGTTCAGCATCTCACGCATGCCCGGACCACCCTTCGGTCCCTCGTAACGGATGACAACAACATCGCCAGCCACGATCTTGCCGCCCTTGATCGCTGCAATCGCGTCTTCCTCACAGTCAAATACACGCGCTGGTCCCTGATGTACCAGCATCTCCGGTGCAACGGCAGAACGTTTTACAACGCCTGTATCCGGTGCCAGGTTTCCTTTCAGGATCGCAATACCGCCAGTCTGGCTGTACGGATTGTCGATCGGTCGGATAACCTCCGGATTCTTGTTGACACAGCCCTTGATATTCTCGCCAACGGTCTTGCCGGTTACGGTCATGCAGTCCAGATTCAGAAGGTTCTTCTTGGACAGCTCATTCATAACCGCATACACGCCGCCTGCCTCGTTCAGATCCTCCATATAGGTCGGACCTGCCGGTGCCAGATGGCACAGGTTCGGGGTGCGCTTGCTCATCTCATTGACCAGCTCCATGTTCAGGTCTACGCCTGCCTCATGTGCAATCGCCGGAAGATGCAGCATACTGTTGGTAGAACATCCGAGTGCCATATCCACGGTCAGTGCATTTAAAAATGCCTTTTCTGTCATAATATCTCTCGGACGGATGTTTTTCTCATACATCTCCATAACCTTCATACCAGCGTGTTTTGCCAGTTTGATTCGCTCGGAGTAAACTGCCGGGATCGTACCGTTGCCCTGAAGGCCCATGCCGAGTACCTCTGTTAAGCAGTTCATGCTGTTGGCGGTGTACATACCGGAACAGGAACCGCAGGTCGGGCAGACCTTACATTCGAATTCTTTCACATCTTCTTCCGTCATGGTGCCTGCTGCGTAGGAACCAACTGCCTCGAACATGCTGGAAAGACTTCTCTTCTGTCCCTTTACATGACCGGCTAACATCGGACCGCCGCTGACAAATACAGTCGGTACATTGACGCGGGCTGCTGCCATCAGAAGTCCCGGTACGTTTTTATCACAGTTTGGAACCATAACCAGCGCATCGAACTGATGTGCCAGCGCCATACATTCGGTGGAATCTGCGATCAGATCACGGGTAACCAGAGAATATTTCATGCCGACATGTCCCATAGCGATACCATCACAGACTGCGATCGCCGGAAATACAACCGGTGTGCCGCCAGCCATCGCTACACCCAGCTTCACGGCATTTACAATCTTGTCCAGGTTCATGTGTCCCGGAACAATCTCATTATAAGAACTTACGATACCGACGAGAGGTTTGTTCATCTCCTCTTCCGTCATACCGAGTGCATTAAACAAAGAACGGTGAGGTGCCTGCTGCATCCCTTTTCTTACTGCATCACTTTTCATCTTTTCGTCTCCTTCTATCTCTTTCGACGACCTCCGCCCCTGGTGACAGGGGCGGTTTTTACGTTTATCTTTGATTTTATCGCATTTATGAAATTTTTGCAATCTTTCTATTTAATTCTCTCACAGATCAGCCTGCCCATCTCAACGGTTCCAACCTGCTTGCAGCCATCCGCCATGATATCCACGGTACGGTAGCCCTCGGTCAGTACCTGCTGTACGGCATCCTCGATGGCTTTTGCTTCCTTATCCAGATCGAAGGAATAGCGGAGCATCATCGCTGCGGAAAGAATAGTTGCGATCGGGTTTGCGATGTCCTTGCCCGCGATGTCCGGTGCGGAACCGTGGCTCGGCTCGTAGAGACCAAATTTGCCCTCGTTTAAGCTGGCCGAAGACAGCATACCGATGGAGCCGGTAATCATGCTTGCCTCGTCAGAAAGGATATCGCCAAACATGTTCTCAGTCAGGATCACGTCGAACTGTCCCGGATTCATGACAAGCTGCATCGCGCAGTTATCAACCAGCATATGGGTCAGGGTAACTTCCGGATAATCTTTAGCAACTTCCTCGACTACCTTTCTCCACAGGCGGGAGGAATCCAGTACGTTTGCCTTATCGACGCTAATAACGCTCTTGCGGCGCTTCATCGCGATATCGAATGCCTTGATTGCGATCCGGCGGATCTCATTTTCATTGTAGGTCAGGGTATCTACCGCGGTCGTCACGCCATCAATCTCCTTCGTGTAACGGTCACCGAAGTACAGACCGCCGGTCAGCTCACGCATGATAACCATATCGAAGCCGTCGCCGATGATCTCTTTCTTTAACGGGCAGGCATCTGCCAGCTCTTTGTAGAGGTATGCCGGGCGGATATTCGCGAACAGTCCCAGACCTTTACGGATGGCAAGAAGACCGGCCTCCGGACGCAGGTTCGGAGCTACATCGTACCAGCGGGAATTTCCCACGTTGCCGCCGACTGCACCGAGCAGGACGGAATCACTCTTTTTCGCGGTCTCCAGTGCCTCATCGGTCAGCGGTACGCCGTACTCGTCGATGGAACAGCCGCCCATCAGGATTTTTGTATAATTAAATGTATGACCGTAGACGGCGCCCACCTTGTCCAGCACGCCGCATGCCTCTCTCACAATCTCCGGTCCGATTCCGTCGCCCGGAATCACAGTAATATTGCAATTCATAATAAAATACCTCCCTTGTTTCAAACGGTTACTTTTTATCATATCGGATTCCGTCCTATTTTGCAATCTTCTGACGAAGGAAAACCGGTATTCCCCATATAGTAATTTGGAATTTATTCTATAACCTGGGGTTATCTGTAAAATAAAAAAGAATGTGCCTTGGCACATTCTCGCGCCGAGCGCGGTCGCTTGCGACATGTTTCTGCTTCGCGCGAGTGCGCATCATTGGCACGTTAGTGCCTTTTTGTGTAATAGGGAATTCCAAGGAATTTCCTGTTACACAAAAAAAGGACCGCCGCCCCCATCGGGAGCTGCGATCCTCTCACTTTCTTACCGTTCTTCTTAGACTTCCGGTTTCTCAACCTGAACGATTGCATCCTTACGCATCGGGATGCGGCAGTTCTTGTTGCTTCCGAACTCTACGATTACAGTATCATCGGTCATATCGATAATCACGCCGTAGAAGCCGCTGGATGTCAGAACGCTGTCGCCTACTGCTACGGTTGCCATCAGTTCTGCCTGTTTTTTCTTTTCCTTGGACTGTGGACGGATTGCCATAAAATAGAAGATGGCAATGATAAATACAAGGTAAACGATCATTCCGCTTGTGCTGCTCATGTGGTATATTTCCTCCTTTAGTTCGATTCACCCATCATGCCTGCAAGTTTCTTTGCTTTATACTCAGCATAACAGTGATGTTCGATCGCGTCGCGAATCTCTTCCATCATTTTATTATAAAAATACAAATTATGCAAGACGCATAATCTCATCCCCAGCATTTCCTTCGCCTTAAACAGGTGGCGGATATATGCGCGGGAGTAAGAACGGCATGCCGGGCAGCCGCAGCCTTCCTCGATTGGGCGCGGATCCAGCTCATATTTGCTGTTCAGGAGATTTAATTTGCCATGGTTCGTGTATACATGGCTGTGGCGTCCATTCCGGGACGGGTACACACAGTCAAAGAAATCGACGCCCCGGTCTACCGCTTCCAGGATGTTTGCCGGTGTTCCAACGCCCATAAGATAAGTCGGCTTGTCCTCCGGCAGGTGCGGAACGACTGCATCCAGAATCCGATACATTTCCTCATGGCTCTCGCCAACTGCCAGACCTCCGACCGCATAGCCATCGAGGTTCATTTTGCTGATTTCCTTCGCGTGTTCGATACGGATATCCTCGTAAATCGCACCCTGATTGATACCAAACAGGAGCTGTTCCCGGTTGACCGTATCCGGCAGTGCATTGAGGCGTGCCATCTCATCCTTGCAGCGCGCCAGCCAGCGCGTCGTGCGCTCCACTGATTTCTGTACATAGTCCCGATCGGCAAGACTCGGCGGGCACTCATCAAATGCCATCGCGATCGTCGAACCTAAGTTGGACTGAATCTGCATACTTTCCTCCGGTCCCATGAAAATCTTGTGACCATCGATGTGGGAGTTAAAATAAACGCCCTCTTCTTTAATCTTCCGCAGTCCCGCCAGGGAAAACACCTGAAATCCGCCGGAATCCGTGAGGATCGGGCGATCCCAGTTCATAAATTTGTGCAGACCGCCAAACTGTCGGATCAGCTTGTCGCCGGTACGGACATGGAGGTGGTAGGTATTGGAAAGTTCCACCTGCGTGCCGATCGTGCGGAGATCATCGGTCGAAACCGCGCCCTTGATCGCCGCCACCGTGCCGACATTCATGAAAACAGGCGTCTGGATGGTTCCGTGGACCGTTTTCATTTCCGCGCGTTTTGCGCGGCCATCTTTGTATAAAATCTTGTATTCCATCTTTTTTCCTATACTTTTTACTTCTCTGCCTTTGCCTTCTTGCCAGCCGGTTTGGCATTCTTCTCCATGCGCTTTTTATTCAGCACATACCAGACAGAGCCGGACAGGCATACGGACGAATACGTACCGCAGATCAGACCTACCATCAGCGGAAGAGCAAACTCACGGATGGAAGATACACCCAGAATGTAAAGAATCAGGACCATGACGAAGGTCGTCAGCGTCGTGTTGATGCTTCGCGTCAGGGTCTGGCTGATACTGGTGTTGACGATCGTCTCAGCGGACTCTTTATTGCCCAGAAGCTTCATATTCTCACGGATACGGTCGAAGATAACGATCGTCGCGTTGATTGAATAACCGACAATCGTCAGCATGCAGGCGATGAACGTCGAACCAACCGACCAGCGCAGCATCGCATAGCAGGTCAGGACAACCAGTACATCGTGCATCAGGGCAAGAACCGCGCCTGCCGCGAACGTGATATTGCTGAAACGGAACCAGATGTAGATCAACATGCAGATCGTCGCAATCGTAACCGCCACAATCGCATCGCGCTTCATCTCCTGGCTGACCGCACCGGAGATACTGTCGGCTGTGATCTTCTCTTTATCCACACCAAACTGATCCGCCAGCGCCTGGTTTAACTCTTCGCGCTCGTCCATGTTCAGGGTACGTGTCTTGATGATAACCTCGTTGCTTCCGGCTACCTTCTGGGTCTGTGTGCCAGCTTCGCCGGTAATCTTTTCTACCACCGGAACCACCTGGGAGGAAATATCTTCCAGAGACATATCCTCGTTAAAGGTAACGTTTGTAGAAGTACCGCCTCTGAACTCCATGCTGTAGTTGAGCGGCACACCCATCGAAGACTGATTGTGAACCATGCTACCGACGCCTGCCAGAATGATCACGAGCGACAGAGCAAAGTAAAGCTTGCGGAATTTCAGGAACGGACGCGTCTTCATATCCTTGCGGCATCCGTAGAACTTCGCATCCTCAAAGCCCATCTCATAGAAGCAGTTCAGGGCAAATTTGGTTACAAACAGCGCCGTGAACATAGAAAGCACGATACCGATTGCCAGCGTCGCCGCAAAGCCCTTGACGGTACCGGAACCTCTCCAGAACAGAACCGCTGCCGCAATCAGGGTGGTTACGTTTCCGTCGATGATCGCGGAAAGTGCCTTGGCGAAACCTGCCTTGATCGCATTTTTAACAGAAGTTCCCAGACCGATCTCCTCTTTGATACGGGTGAAAATGATAACGTTCGCATCCACCGCCATACCAATCGACAGGATGATACCAGCCACGCCCGGAAGCGTCAGAGTCACCTCAAATGCAACTAACAGGATCAGGATCAGACCGACATACAGGCACAGAGCCAGAGATGCAGCCAGACCCGGAAGCAGATATACAGCAATCATAAATACAATGACAATGGCAAATCCGATCAGACCTGCCTTTAAGCTGGTGGAGATCGCCTCCTGGCCCAGCTTCGCACCAACTACGTTGGAACGCAGCTCTTCCAGCTCCAGGGACAGGGAACCGATACGGATCGTGGACGCAAGATTATTTGCCTCTTCATAATCCGCCATGCCGTCGATCTGGCACTGTCCGCCTGTGATCGCCTCACGGACGGTCGGAGCAGAAATAATCTGGTTATCATAAATGATATAAATTGGTTTTCCGACGCCATTCGTGGTCGCCTCAGCAAATGCCTGTTTACCTTCCTCGGTAAAGGTCAGAGAAACGACATACGCCTTGGAACCGGTCGCCTTATCCTCGGTCATGCCGGCTTTCGCGCTGGCAACCTGTTTACCATCAAGGATCTGATTTCCTTCAGAGTCCACGAAAATCAGGGAACCCGGTTTTCCTAACTCTTCCAGAATCGCGTTGGCATCCGATACACCCGGAATATCTACGTTGATACGGTTATTACCCTCCTGGTAAACCTCCGCCTCGGTACTGTAATTCTGTACACGCTGCTGGAGCTTGTAGATCGTATCCGCCATATCCTCGGAAGACGGATTTTCTTCTTTCGCCTGATAGGTAATGCTGACACCGCCAGCCAGGTCAAGACCCAGCTTGATCTGATTCATCGTCGAATAGCCGAAATAGCCGAATACGCCGATGGCAATCAGAAGGAGCAGCATCCCCAGGAAGCTTTTTCCTTTTTTGTTCTTCATTCCTCTCTCTCCTTGTTCTCTACTCGTCAGAGCCGTCTGCAAGAGCAGCTTTTATCATGATCGCGCACTCGATACGTTTTTTCTGCATCTCGCACCCGATATCATACGCATCCGTGATGGAACCGTGGAAGTTGTAGGAATTGGCCGCACAGCCGCCGCTGCAGTAAAATCTGGCAAAACAATCCCGGCATTTGTCCTTCGCATAAACATTGCAGAGCTTGAACTCATCGCGGACTGCCGTGTTGGTCACGCCCGTATCTACATTGCCGAGAAGGAAATCTTCATTTCCTACAAACTGATGGCACGGATAGAGGTCGCCCCACGGGGTAACTGCCAGATACTCAGTTCCTGAACCGCATCCGGACAGACGTTTTGCCACGCACGGTCCCTGTGTCAGATCGAGCATAAAGTGGAAGAACGTGAAGCCGCGTCCCTCTTTGTGTCTCTTGACATACTCTGCTGCCAGACGGTCATATTCCTCGAGAATCTGCGGAAGATCCGCCTCTTTGATCGCGTAGGGCTCTTCATCCGGTGCTACGACCGGCTCAACCGACATTTTCTTGAATCCAAGATCGGCAAAATGCAGAACATCTTTGCCAAAATCCAGGTTGTTGTGTGTGAAGGTACCACGCACGAAATAATCGCGGTCTCCGCGCTTTTCTGCAAATTTCTGGAACTTCGGCACGATCAGGTCGTAGCTTCCGGTTCCGTTGCGGAATGGGCGCATCTTGTCGTTGACCTCTTTTCGTCCATCCAGACTGAGCACGACGTTTGCCATCTCGCGGTTGCAGAATTCCATAATTTCATCGTTTAACAGAACGCCGTTGGTGGTCAGTGTGAAACGGAATTTCTTGTTGTGCGCCTCTTCCTGGGAACGTCCGTACTCGACTAACTGTTTAACCACCTGCCAGTTCATCAGCGGCTCACCGCCGAAGAAATCGACTTCCAGGTTCCGGCGGTTTCCAGAATTGGCAATCAGGAAATCCAGCGCTTTCTTGCCGACCTCAAAGGTCATCAGCGCTCTGCGTCCATGATACTCGCCCTCTTCTGCAAAGCAGTACTGACAGGCAAGGTTGCAGTCATGCGCGATATGCAGGCAGAGTGCCTTGACAACCGTCTGGCGCTTCTTGAAATCCATAACGAAGTTTTTGTAAATGTCAGCGGTAAAGAGTTCTTCCTGATCGATGAGCTCCTGAATGTCCTCAAACGCCTCTCCGATCTCTTCCTGGCTGTATTTCTCTTTTAATGCTGCCGCCGTCTCGTCTTTCAGGGACTGGGCAATCTGAAACGGCTTCTCGCTGTCCGGAATCCGCTCCGATAAAAAGGAAATCACATCGTACAGAAGCGGATCGACCGAATGGACGGAGCCACTGTTGACATCCAGTACGATATAATATCCATTATTTATATACTGATGAATCACTGTCTTTCTCCTTCTATAAGACATAGGCAGGCAGACAACCCGGAACATATGCAGTCCTCTCCTCGGACCGCGCTCCGTCTTGTCTGCCTCCCTGTGTCAACTCTGCGTTTTCTCAGACTCCAGCTCTCCCACTCATGAAAAGCTCTGATTTATCAGAAAACGCCTCATTTGTTTTGTACTGCCAATTAGCGGTTCTGGTTCTCGCAGCTCTGGTTACCTACAGTACAGGATGTCTTACATGCAGACTGGCAGGATGTCTGGCACTCGCCGCAGCCGCCTTTCTTCATGCTGTTCTTCAGTGTGCTTGCGCTCAGTGTCTTTACGTGTTTCATCTCTATGTCCTCCTTCATTTTTTTAGTATATAAAGTCCTACAGATTATATCATATGTTGCCCGCTTGTGCAAGCGTTTCAATTTAACGTGTTTCTCACAGATTCCGGCTTTTTGGGAACTGTTCACGGGTAGGCACTTTTGGAACCGAAAGTGCCGTAAGAAAACGTGGTGGCAGCAGGAATTTGCCGTATTGAGATGCGAAGCCACGGCAAATTCCGTTACTGGGCACGTATGCGTGAACAGTAACGCTTGTTTATAACAGTGTTTCATTCTGCAAGCATATTTGTCCTTCTTTGTTCATATGAATAAAAAAAGAATGCACACAGGTATTTTATCATGGAAAAATCAGCTATCCAGATTCTGCTCCGTTCTTCCCTCTTCTCCTACGCGGCAACCGCTGTCTTTCTGCTTCTGCTCGCGTTTGGGATGTACCGTTTTCAGTGGGGTGAAAAGGAAATCACGCTAGGAGTGCGCGGCATCTACATTCTCGCCTGCTTTCTGGCAGGACTCGTCGCCGGAAAGAAAGCAAAAAGGCGCCGGTTCCTCTGGGGATTCTGTGCCGGCGCCCTTTATTTTCTTATTTTTCTAGCCCTGTCTTTTGCGATCCGACAGTCCCTCAAGGAGACTGCCTCATCCCTGCTGCTTTCCTTCGCCCTCTGCGCCGGAAGCGGCACCATCGGCGGTATGTTTAGCTAACGCCGCCTCCGACGGGCTTAACAGGTACAAATGAATCTTATCGATCCGGTTCTTATCCACACATTCAACGACGAGGCGGACGTTTTCCACCACAACCTCTTCTTTTTCCTGTGGAAGATGGTTCAAAAGTCCGATCACCAGTCCGCCGATGGAATCATATTCGTCTGACTGGAGCTCCAAATTCAGGCGTTCATCCAGATCGTCGAGTTTGACCGAACCATCTACCATGTATTCCCGCGGGGCGATGCGCTGAATGGATTTTTCCTCATCTCCATCGTACTCGTCCCGGATATCTCCGACAATCTCCTCCAGCATATCTTCCAGCGTGATAAGACCGACCGTCGAACCGTACTCGTCGAGCACGATCACGATGCTGATCGCTGCTTTCCGCATCTCGCGCATCAGCTCAGCAACCTTCTTAAACTCATATGTATAGAGAGGTTTCCGCAGATATTTCCGGACAGAAAAGCCCTCTTCCCCGCCTTTTAAGAAAATATCCTTGATGTTCAGAACACCGATGACATTGTCCGTCGTCTCCTCATAGACCGGGTAACGCGTGTATTTCTCACTGCGGAATACCTCCATCAGCTCGTCATACGTCGCATCCACGTCCACAAACGTCATGTTGACCTTCGGAAGCATGACATCACGCGCCACGGCGTCCCCGAAATCAAACACATTGTTGATCATCTTCTTCTCTTCGGACTCGATGACGCCCTCTTCGTGGCTGACCTCCACGATCGTTCGCAGCTCATCCTCCGTGATGGACTCGCCCTTTGCCTTCACATCCACGCGAAGCAGCTTCAACACTAAAAATGATAGCTGGTTGACCACAAAAATGACCGGTGTCAGCACCGTCATGATATAATAAATGATTTTAGCGAACCGAAATGCAATCCGCTCAGCCTGTATCGTCGCAACCGTCTTCGGCGTGATCTCGCCGAAAATCAGGATTAAAAGCGTCAGAATGCCCGTCGCAATCCCTACGATCTTGTTGCCCCAGATGTGGGTGGCAAGAACCGTCGCAAGAGAAGACGCATACAGGTTTACCACATTGTTGCCGATCAGAATCGCACTCAGCATTTTGCTCGGATCCTCTATGATCTTCAATACATACTCTGCCTGCTTATCGCCATTCTCCGCCAGCGTCCGCACCCGGATCTTGTTGACCGTCGTCAGCGCCGTCTCCGTAGAAGAAAAGAAAGCCGACATCAAAAGCAGAAGTATCAAAATCAATAGCTGTATCCCATCACCAGAACTCAAAAAACTCAACTCCTATCTCCCCATGTAGGGGATTACTCTTTTTTAAGGTTGATTCTACCGTATTTCATAGGTTCTGTCAATAAAGACAGGCTTGCATTTCCATACTTCTGCCGTCTCCGGGAGTTTGACCGTTGAATAATAGAAAAATACCTTGCAGGCCGCATAGAACCTGCTTTTTTTTGTGTCAAAAAAATTCGGAGTCTTTTTATATTGCAAAAAGCTATATTAATAACGAGGGAAAAAGTACATCTGTTAATGTGCGTAAACTGGGAACACTTAAAGAACTCCTTATTAAACATGGACCTCATACTCTCTGCTCCACCATGCCTGATATCCCGTATTTTCGGTCACTATTTCCTTATCATTAAAGCATATTTCAGTCTCTGCCGGAATCTCAACAAAGCTTGGGCGTGACATATAAATCTTTATGTTATCCATTTGAAATATCATTTTAAGAACATTCGGACCACATTCTTCCATTGCACTTTATTTTACTTTACCCTATAATGTTTATAAAAACAATCCAATTCTTACAGTCATAAAAGATACAAACCAGCGTTACTGTTCACGGATAGGCACTTTTGGAACCGAAAGTGCCGTAAGGAAACGCGGTGGCAGCAGGAATATCATAAAGGAGATAAGCAAATGAATTTATCCCTCGGAATCGACATCGGCAGTTCCAGCACCAAGGCGGCGGCGCTGGATGAGCATGGCACTCTGCTTGGTACGCTTCAGGTTCACGCGGATGACCCGCGCACCTCGGCTTACGGTGTTCTCGGGCGTTTCCTGGATCAGCAGGGCGCTTCGTTTGACGATGTTGAAAAAATCGTCCTGACCGGGCTCGGTTCGACGTATTTCCATGAAAATATCTTCGGCATCCCGACCATCCATGCCCTGGAGCTGGATGCCATCGGACACGGCGGCCTATACCTGTCCGGGCTTGACGAAGCGCTGGTGGTCAGCCTTGGAACCGGCTCTGCCTTTATCCGCGCTTCCAGGACAAACGGCTTCCGTCATCTGGGCGGAAGCGGCGTCGGCGGTGGGACACTTGCCGGCATGGCGGAGCGCTTTCTCGGCGTCACCGACATTTTTGCCCTCTCAGAGATGGCGCTGCGCGGCAATAAGGCCATGGCAGATCTCCGCATCGCCGACGTGCAGGAGGAAGATGTCCCGGGACTTGCCGCCGACTTAACCGCTGCCAATTTTGGGCGAATCAAAAGCGGCGCCTCGGATGCTGACCTGGCTGCCGCTCTTTTCAATATGATTTATGAAAATGTGGGTGTGATGGCGTCCCTGACTCTCAGCCAGGACACCACCCGGAATGTCGTCCTGACCGGTTCTCTCGCCAGCCTTGCACCTGCTGCAAAGACCTTTGACATTTTCAATCAGATGCACGATGTCTTTGGAATCGACTATATCATTCCGCCTCATCCGTCTTTCGCCACGGCAGTCGGAGCGCTTTTATGTGAGCCTCTGCCGGAGAACTAAGATCACGGACGGCTCCCAGCAGATCGGAGGCTGCGATCAGGGCGCTTCCTGCGAAGATAAAAAAGTCTCCCAGATTAAAGACGACCTTTTCCAGGTATTTACACCGGATGCTGAAATAATCTACCACATAACCGCGTTTGAGGCGGTCATACAGGTTACTTAAACCACCCGCCGTGATGAGGGCAAAACCGATCCGATCGGCTTTTCTGCCTTCGTCCCGGCACAATAACCATGTCAGAATGCCCGCTGCCGCCGAGGTAAAGACAACCGGCACCATGCGGACCAGTTCTTTCTTTTCTTTTTTTACTCCAAAACAGAGACCGTCGTTGTGATTGCGGTACAGGCGGATCTTTCCATGGCTTTTTTCCATGTCGCGCGGAAAATCTTCCGGTTTCTGGGCTTCTATGTTTTCCTTGCAGAAATAATCGATGCCGAACAGGGCAGCTATCATATACAGGTATTTTTTCATAAGGCCACCTCCTCATATAAATGTCATTATCTAACTTATATTTATTATAACAAGTTTTTCCGACAGAGTATAGGGAAGCTTTCGTATTTTACCGCATATCTTATCTTAAATTCTAAAAAATCTCTATGGAAAACGCTATGAATTGCTCTTCTCTTCCAGACAACCAAACCGCCGATTTTATCGAACGTTTTTTTCCTTTTACCTATAACCAGATTTTGGAAAATGATTCCGGCTGCTATGATTTTGTCAATCATGAGTATGTGATCTGGCACCGGTCTCTGGCGGAGGCGCTGCCGCTCTCAGTCCAGCAGTATGGCTATGACTCGATCCCGAATCTTTATACCATATTAGATACATCCAGCCTGGACAGCGCAGGAATTTCCCGGACGGCAGAACAGCCCTTCCTGGGAAACAAGGGGCGCGGGACGCTGATTGGAATTGTGGATACGGGGATCGATTATACAAATCCCTTGTTACGCGATCCGGATGGAAGCACGCGCATCGCCGCCATCTGGGATCAGACGGTTCCGGGCACGGGGCTTAGCACGCCGGATCCGATCGATGCGCTGCACTACGGAAGTGTCTACCAGCGTTCCCACATCAACGAGGCGCTGCGCTCGGAAGATCCGCATTCCATCGTCCCCACCTCGGATCCTCTCCGCCACGGCACGCAGATGGCGCTGGTCGCCGCCGGTTCCGAAGATGCCGATGCTTTTTTCTCCGGGGCGGCGCCGGAATCGGAACTGGTCGTTGTACGCTTGAAACCAGCCAGAACCTATCTTCGCGATTTTTTTCTGATCCGCGAGGATGCCATCGCCTTTCAGGAGGACGACATCATGCTCGGAATCAAGTTTCTTCTTTATATTGCCAGGCAGGAGAAAAAGCCCCTTGTGATCCTGCTGGGTCTTGGCACCAATACCGGAAGCCACAGCGGCACTTCGCCGCTTGGTCTATATCTGAACAGCCTGTCGCGCGCCAGCGGGCAGATTCTGGTCGCCGCCGGAGGCAATGAAACCGGGCGCGGGCACCATTTTCGCAGTGTATTTCCTGCTTCCACCTCCTATGAGGATGTGGAACTGCGGGTCGGTCCCGGCGAACGGGGATTTACGCTGGAACTGTGGGCGCGTGAATCGGAGCTTTACAGTGTCGGATTTTTATCCCCCTCCGGCGACGAAACGGGACGCATCCGGCTCTCCGGCGACGAAGAACGCCGGATTCCCTTTCTTCTGGAAGGAACGACCATTCACCTCAACTATACCAGCTCCGAGCTGGCGACCGGAAGCGAACTGATCCTGATGCGCTTTGATGCCCCCGCCGCCGGAATCTGGAAAATCCGCGTCTACCATACGCTCTCGATTCAGGGTGAATATCATATGTGGCTGCCGGTGCACGGCTTTATCTCGGATGAAACCTTCTTTCTGCGCCCGGATCCGGACACAACCATCACCGATCCGGGCAATACAGCAGCCATCATCACCACCGCCGCCTACAGCCACCAGACGGGCGGGATCTATCTGCATTCCAGCCGCGGTTTTACCCGCACCAGAACTATCAAGCCCGACCTTGCCGCCCCCGGCGTCCGGCTCCCGCTTCCCGATTATCAGGAGGTAACCGGAACCTCATTTGCCGCCGCCATGACCGCCGGAGCCGCCGCGATCCTGCTCTCCTGGTCTGCCTATACGCCATCAGCCCCGCGGATCAACACCTCGATTGCCAAGGCATTTCTGATCCGCGGGGCTGACCGCCGAAATTCCATCGAATATCCCAGCCGGGAGTGGGGGTATGGGACGTTAAACCTATATAACTCTTTTTTATCCATGAGAAGTTAATTAACTTCTGCTGTTTTCTCTTCACACACAAATTGCTTTTCCGGATCCTTACATCGCTAACTTTCACCACATACATGACACCGTTCACCGATCATGTTCCTGAAAAGCTATTATCCCCGCATCTCTATCCGCGGACCGCCATTCTTCTCCAGATACGGGCGCGTAATCACAACGGATCCGATATTCGGATCTTTCGGGATCTCATACATGATATCCATCATAAAATCCTCTAAAATGGCACGCAGCGCACGGGCACCCGTATCTTTTTCCAGCGCCCGCTCGGCGATCCACTCCAGTGCATCGTCCTCAAACACCAGTTTGACCTCATCCAGCGCCAGCAGGCGCTCATACTGCTTGAGGATCGCATTTTTCGGTTCTTTCAGAATCCGCATCAGCAATTCCTTTGTCAGCCCCTGCAGGCTCACAAGCACCGGCAGACGTCCGAGAAACTCTGGAATCATGCCAAAATTCCGCAGATCTTCCGTTGTCACCTGGCTCAAAATATCCGGATCATTGTCAAATTCATCCTTCAAATGGGAGTTGAAGCCCATCGTGGAACGCTTTTTCAGGCGCTCCTTGATGATATCATCCAATCCCGGAAACGCGCCGCCACAGATAAACAGGATGTTGTTCGTATCCACAGTCGCCATCGGCGTGAGTGCATTCTTCTGGTTTGAGCCGACCGGCACCTCTACCTGGCTGCCTTCCAGAAGTTTTAAAAGCTCCTGCTGTACCGACTCACCGCTGACATCGCGGCTCATCGTATTTTTCTTTTTCGCAATTTTATCGATCTCATCGATGAAAATGATGCCTTGCTCAGCTTTCTCCACATCATTTCCAGCCGCTGCCAGAAGCTTGGAGACTACGCTTTCTATATCATCTCCGATATATCCAGCTTCCGTGAGCGCCGTCGCATCCGCGATCGCCAGCGGCACATCCAAAAGCTTCGCCAGCGTCTTGACCAGGTACGTTTTTCCGCTTCCGGTCGGTCCCAGCATCAGGATGTTGGATTTCTCAATCTCCGGCTCGCCGCCCTGCATCTGCATTCCCTGTGCCGCCGCGTTTTCCGCCTTTTCTTCCGTATTTTCATTTGCCCGAAGCTCGTCCTGCTGCCGGAGAATCACGCGCTTATAATGGTTGTAGACTGCCACTGAAACTGCCCGTTTCGCCCGCTCCTGCCCGATCACATACGTATCCAGCTGCGCCTTGATCTGGTGCGGTGCCGGAACATCCTTCATCGTCAGAAATTTCTCCGCGTCTTTTGCCTTGCTCTTTTTCTTGATCTTATTTTTCTCTGGAATCTCTGTATTCGGCATCTGCATGCCCGCAAAATCATTGAGATTCATGTTCATAAACGGCATATTTTGAAGCTTGGAAAAGTCCATGCCCGACTTGGAAATCGAGTCAAATGCTTTCTGCATACACTCATGGCAGAAATTCATCCCGCCCGGCATCGTGATCATCTCTCCCGCCTTGCTCTCCGGGCGGCGGCAGACGTAGCAGATTTTCTCGTAATCATCCGAATGATCTGTACTGGTTTTATTTGTATCTGTTTCGTTTATATTGGTTGTCGTATCTATATTCTGGTTATCACTCATATTTTTATATTTCCTCCAATCTGAAAGCACCTTTTCATTTTATCATAGCTTGCGAAAAACGTAAATCATAACAGCAGCCGTCATTTCATTTTAAAAATAAAAAAATTTCCTATGAAACAAAAAGACAGATGAATCACCGCCCTCTCTGATTACAAGAGGATCTACCGGCGGTTCACCTGCCTTCTTTTCTATATCTTCCTGATTTTATTCATTTCCGCTTCGCAACAGTTCCGTATCTTCACCGTTACGGGCAAATATCCATTCCAGCCCACTTCGCTGATGGGATATTTTCTATCTTCCCAGTTTTCTCTGCGGACTTGCCTGTGATTCACTCCGACTCTCGTTCTGGCTATCCTGGCTCTGCGGCATATCGCTCTTGGAGCCCAGTGTAATCTGTACGTTTCTCTCGACATATTTGCCATTTTCCAGACTCTGTACCGTCATGGTAACGGTGGAACCTGCCTTATAGTAAGTCAGCAGTTTCTTGAGATCATCACCATTCTTTACCTTCTCACCGTCAAACTTGGTGATAATATCACGCTCCCGCAGATCCGACTTGGATGCCGCGCCGCCCGCAACAATCTTGTATACATAGATACCTTCCGGCATGCCATACGCCTGCGCCATCTGGCTGTCGATATTCTGAAGCTGGATTCCCAGATATCCCTGCTCATTCTCATCGACAGCTACCTTCGTCGTCTTCGTCATCAGGTCGCTGATAATATCCTTTGCCTGTGAAATCGGGATCGCATAGCCGATGCCCTCAACACTGGTGTCCGAATACTTCGCCGCATTGATGCCGATAACTTCACCGTTCATATTTAAAAGTGCGCCGCCGCTGTTGCCTGGGTTGATCGCCGCATCGACCTGCAGAAGTGTCCGCTCTACGTCGTTGATGGTTAGCTTTTTATTTAAAGCGCTGACATAACCGACGGTAACCGACTGCCCCTGTCCCAGTGCGTTACCGATTGCCACAACACCCTGTCCCAGCTTCAGGGAATCAGAATCGCCCAGATCGGCTGCCTTAATCTGTTTTCTCGTTTCTTCCGGTATATCCGAAAGCTGTACGGCAATGACTGCCAGATCCGAATCGGAATCAGTACCTTTGACCGCTGCCTTAACGCTCTGGTTATCAATAAAGGTAACCGAAAGTTCCTCGGAATCTTCAACGACATGGTTATTGGTAATAATCAGAAGTTCCGTGTCATTCTGTCCGGCAATGATTCCTGAACCGCTGCTCGGCACCTCGTACTGCTGCTGACCAAACAGCCAGTTGTCCTGTGTATAAATCATCTTGTTGTTGATCGCTACAACGGACGGCATCGCTTTCTCTACAATCGAAGAAACATCGTTGCCAATGGAGGACTGCGTTTTAGTGCCCGCATCTGCCTGTGTCTCCTGGGAAACCTGACCGATCGTTTCCTGTGCGGTCTCACCCGAAAGAAGCCGGTTTGAAAGTGCATTCACACCGACCATGGTTCCGCCTGCCACACAGCCAAACAGAATGCCCGACATCACAAGTGCCGCAATTTTCTTACCAGTATTCTTAGAGCCATGTCCCCGGCCACTCCGTTCTTCCGGAATATAGCTGCGTTCCGGCTGCTTCTCTGCATTCTCTTTCGGATCTGCTCCGGCTGCTGCCTCCGGTTCTCCATCGAGACTGCCCCGGTAACGGGAATCATGATAACCACCATAATCGGAAGTTTCTTCTTTTTTAGCAGTATCGTTATTCTTTTCCTCATAAGCGCTGTCCGAATAAGCGCCCTCCGTATAATCTACATCCTGATCGTGTCTCTCATTTCTTTCATTCTCGTCATACATATATTCATACCTCCTGTTCTCAGGAATCACAGCCGCGTACTGTCCATTTTGCGAACCTTCCCGCAGCGGATTGTTCATACTCTTATATTCTGTCTCAGGCTTTCTGCCCTCTCTCTGTTTACATGAGATAGTCTATCAGTTATTTGTGATGTAATTGTGAAAATAAAATCATAAATCTGTGAAGCTTAAAAACATCTCTCGGTTTTCACTTGTCAGTCCTTCTCTCCTCTTGTATACTTAATAAAAGAAACGAATTTTACATTTTTATATGAAAGGACTGTTACATCCATGATGAATACACAGGCAGTTGTCCATATCCGCAAAGGCGAGGCTCGTTCCCTGAAAGCCGGCGGTATGTGGATCTATGATAATGAAATTGAACGAATTGAGGGCGAATTTGAAAATGGCGATATCCTTCGTGTCGAAGATTTTGACGGTTATCCGCTCGGATGTGGTTTTATCAACACCCGCTCCAAGCTTACCGTGCGGATGCTTTCCCGCAAAAAGGATACTGTCATCGACGATGCTTTTATCGAAATGCGCGTCCGCAATGCCTGGGAATACCGCCGTCAGACAGTTGATACCAGCAGCTGCCGCCTGATTTTCGGCGAAGCAGATTTCCTTCCGGGCATCGTGATCGACAAATTTTCCGATGTGCTGGTCGTTGAATCCCTGGCGCTCGGTATCGACCGTCTGAAACCGCTGATTCTGGAAAAGCTCGTCAAGGTGCTTGAGGAAGACGGCATTCATATCCGCGGTATTTACGAGCGCAGCGACGCTAAGGTCCGCTTACAGGAGGGCATGGAGCGCTATAAGGGCTTTATCGGGGAACCATTTGATACAAAAGTAGAGATCGTTGAAAATGGTGTCCGCTATCTGGTAGATGTCAAGGACGGGCAGAAAACTGGCTTTTTCCTCGACCAGAAATACAACCGTCTGGCAATCCAGCGTCTCTGCCCGGGCAAACGCATTCTGGACTGTTTTACCCACACCGGCTCCTTTGCCTTAAATGCAGCCGTCTCCGGCGCCAAAGAGGTCATCGGCGTGGATGCGTCCGAACTTGCCGTCGCACAGGCGCGTGAAAATGCAGAGTTAAACGGTGTTTCCGGCACTACCACCTTTCAGTGCGCGGATGTCTTTGACCTGCTTCCGGAATTAGAGGCAAAAGGTGAGCAATTTGACGTTGTGATCCTCGATCCGCCTGCCTTCACAAAATCCCGCAGCTCGGTCAAAAATGCCATCAAGGGCTACCGCGAGATCAATATTCGCGGTCTGCGTCTGGTAAAGGACGGCGGCTACTTCGCCACCTGCTCCTGCTCCCATTTCATGACGCCGGAACTCTTCACAAAGGCGATTCAGGAGGCAGCCCGCAGCGCTCACCGCCGCCTGCGCCAGATCGAATACCGCACCCAGGCAGCCGACCATCCGATTCTGTGGGCGGGGGATGAGACGTCCTATTATCTGAAGTTCTACATTTTCCAGGTTGTGGATGAAAAGTAAAATTACAGAATGTTTGTAAGACTATAACCAAGCAATATGAACTGCTATTATAAATCATGAATCTGCAAATCCTCTCAGAGCAATCTGAGGGGATTTGTTTCGTTTTATCATTGTCTGTTCTGATAAAATATGATATACTTCGTACATGGGAAAAACCAGAGAGCCAGGCGGCTTACCCTCTGTTATCGGAGGGTTGCTAGATTTCAGCAAAGCTTGTTTATCAAAGACTGGAACGAGGCACAAATCTAACCCTCCAGACGAAAGAAAGGAGGGCATTGCCAATGTATGTTACATACTCTGATTTGATTCAGATTGGAATATTCATTTGCGCCCTTGTTGGATTGTGTTATACAATTTTCAAGGGAAAACGAAAATAGCCGCCATTACTGCAATAATGACGGCTGTTAATAAAACAGTTGTTTAATTTATTCAGGTAAGCCGCTCCTCTGGCTTTTCCTTTTTTCTATCCCTAATATAACATATCTTTTCATCCAATGCAAGCGAAAACCCCCTTATAGAAATACGAACTCATAAGGGATGTTACTGTTCACGCATGCGTGCCCAGTAACGGAATTTGCCGTGGCTTCGCATTCAAATACGGCAAATTCCTGCTGCCACCACGTTTTCTTACGGCACTTTCGGTTCCAAAAGTGCCTACCCGTGAACAGTAACTAAGGGATTACCGCTGCAGCACCATACACCAAACCGGTGCCGACACCATCGAAAGCAGCGTCGTAAATACCACACACTTCGTCGCAAAGACTTCATCCCCGCCATATTTCGCGGCAAGAATCGCCGTCGTGCTTGCTGCCGGCATCGCTGCCAGCACCACAGAAATCCCCATCACCAGCGTGTCGATATGGAACAGGAGGCAGCCGATCCACACAAGCGCCGGAATCAGGAGCAGGCGCACGGCGGCATAGTAGCAGCTGAGTGGCGTGATCATCGTCTTCATATCTGCCTCCGCCAGAACGGTTCCGACGAAAATCATGGAGACTGCCGTGTTTGCCTTGTTTAAGCTATGTACCGTATCTCCCAGGAATCCCGGAATCTGCATCTGCAAAAGCATCAGCCCAAAGCCGATGAATACGGAGACAATACACGGATGCGTGCATATCTTTTTAATCAGCGTCCTCCGATCCGGCGCCTTCGTAAAATACGTCATTCCCAGCGACCACATCGCAGTTCTCTGCGGAATCAGGTAAAAAGAGGCGTAGAAAAGCCCCATCGAGCCGAAGATGCCCTCCGCCACCGGATTTCCCAGAATCCCGGCATTGGACGCCATCGTCGCGTATTTGAGAACCTTCTTTTTTTCCTCTCCCACACCCGGATACAGTACCATATTTAAGATATAACAAGCCACCTGAACCATACACGAGACGAGCAGCGCCTGTGCGCTGCTCTTTAAGATATCCATGCTCAGTTCTACTTCAAATGACTCGATGATACTGCAGGGAAGTGTCACAAAGATGACCAGATCCGCAATGACCCTTTTTCCCTCATCCGTAATAATTCCCTTCTTCTTTAAGAATGCACCCAGAATCATCAGGGAAAATAACATTCCCTGCATCCGGTACAAACCATCTAAATTCAAAGCATTTCCTCCGTTTCACACTCTCTCATCACTCAATGATGATTCCCGCATCCGTCTTACTTCCCGGTGCACTGCTTCCATTCGGGGAACCGCTGCCGGAAGGTTTTTCTCTGCCATTCTCCGTGCCGGTGCCAGAATTTCTGCCCGGAAATGCCGGCGAAGAACCGCCAGACTCTGCCTCACTGCTCTCCCGCGCATTTTCCTTTGATGCATGCGTACCGTCCGGACGGCTTTCCTGCTCAGAAACGTCATTCTCCTGTGTTTCCGAAGCATTACCGGTCTCTTTCTCCGACTCGTCGCTGCCGCTCCCGGCTTCCTGGCTTTCGTCCGCGCCGCTCTCCTGCGTCGGATCCAGGATGGAAATTGTCGTCGCCTCGGTCGTCTTCGGCAATGCCTTCGTTTCTGCCTGTTTCGTGCCATGAACGCCCGTATCTGATACAATTTTCTGACTGATCGTCCGGACCGTCTCAGTCGGCGTGTATTCCTCATCGCCAAACAGGAAATGATGCAGCTCGATGACATTGCTCTCCAGCGTCTGCGGGATGACGCAGGCGCCCTTGCGTCCCATCTTCTTTTCCCTCAGCTCCGACGGGAAACCGGTCGTCTCGGTCAGATGGTAACGCGTAATATTTCGTCCTATCTTCAACAGATCATTGATCTCGATGCTGGTCGCCACCTGTGGAAATACCGTCTGCACAATATTGTTGATCGTCGCCCAATCTGCTTTTTTCATCTTCTCAAACGCGAGGGAAATAACCTTTCTCTGCCGTTCGGTACGGGCATAGTCCGTATCCATCAGACGGAGACGCCCATATGCAACCGCCTGCACACCGTCCAGATGGTTCATGCCCGCTGATTTAAGCTGGGTCGAAGCGACGCCGGTCGCCTTGACCGTCTCAGAAATGAACGCATTGATATAATAAAACTCTGATTTCGTGATCTCCACGTCAATGCCGCCCAGAATGTTGATCGCATCTGCAACGGCTTTCCAGTTAAAGGTCGCATAATCGTCAATATCGATATCCAGGTTCCTATTGAGCGCCTTGACAACCTGCTCCGGTCCGCCCTGCATATAAGCGGCGTTGATTTTGTTGTAGGTATTCTTGTCGCTGATATTTAAATATGAATCCCGGTACACCGAAACCAGACGTATCTCACCGGTTCCCTGATCGATGTTGCAGAGAATATTGACATCCGAGTTGTTGCCCTTTCCGACCGATAAGTTACGGCTATCCACACCGAAAACCGCGATCGTCCAGTAACCGCTCATCTGCTCCTGCTTCTCCTCCGAAATCTCGACGTTTTTGATCTCATCCGGGTTCCACGGAAGCCGCTGCATCAGATCCAGACGGCTGCTGATATACGAATATCCCGCAAAGCAGAGAATCCCGATCAGCACTGCAATCTCCAGAAGAATAAACCATATCTTCCGCTTCTTTTTCCGGCGCGCTTTCAATTTAACCGGGTCGGCGTAAATATCCGACCGGTTCATGGTCCGGGTTTTCTCCTGATTCCGGCTCTCCCGGCTGCTGCCAGGCTGCGTCTGTCCCCTCTTTGTCGCTTTCTGACCACTTCGGCTTCTATCTCCGCTCCGGTGGGATCCGTCCTCCCGGCGTTCCGTAAATGAATCCGTGATCAGTGTCAGACCATCGTCTTCCATCTCCGACGGTTTTGCCCGTCGGCTCCGGCGGTGTCCTGACCTATCTCTTTCTTCTTCATATCCCATGTGGTTTTCCTCATCAATACGCGTTTTTATTTATAAAGCCCTTAAAAACCGTCAAAAACATGATTTTAAAATCAAATCCCAGCGTCCAGTTCTCGATGTAATACAGATCATGCTCAATCCGCTTCGTGATCGAGGTATCGCCCCGGTAACCATTGACCTGTGCCCATCCAGTCATTCCCGGACGCACCTGGTGTTTGATCATATAACGCGGAATCTCTTCCTTGAATTTTTCAACGAAAAACGGGCGTTCCGGGCGCGGTCCAACCAGGCTCATATCGCCCTTCAGAACATTAAACAGCTGCGGAAGCTCGTCAATGCTCGTCTTCCGGATAAATCTTCCAATCGGAGTCACACGCGGGTCTCCCGGCGTCGTCCACTGGCTTTTCTCCTTTGCCGCCGACTGTACCGCCATCGATCGGAACTTATACATCTTAAACGGCTTATTGTGAAGTCCCACCCGCTCCTGACAGAAAATGACCGGTCCCGGCGAAGTCGCCTTTATAAGAATCGCCGTCACCAGCATCACCGGTGAAAACAGGATGAGCGCCATCATGCCGCCGACCAGATCCATCGTCCGCTTCATCGTTGCGTTGAGCAGATTCGTGAGCGGCACATGGCGGATGTGGATCACCGGAAGTCCCTGCAGATCCTCCATAAACGGACGGGTCGGGATAAAGTTATAATAATCCGGGATAAATTTCGTATGCACACCCGATTTTTCACAGCCTGCCACGATTTTTTCCAGTTTTCCATACTCCTGGATGCTCAGGGTGATCGCGATCTCATCCAGCGTATTGAGCGCCAGAATCGTATCCAGATCGTCAATTTTGCCGATCACGCGCACTCCCTTATATTCTTTGCCCCACTCCTCATGGTCATCCAGAATACCGCGAATTTTATAGCCCCACTCCGGGTTGACATTCACACGGTCAATAAATCCTTCCGCTGCCCGGCTGTAACCGACCAGAAGCAGATGCTTCTGGTTATATCCCTTCGACCGCATCGACCGAAGCGCTATCCGCAGGATATTCCGCATCAGAATCTCAGCAAAGAGATTGATGCCAAAAAACAAAAATACCATCGGACGGGAGAAGTTGTGGAAATACTCATTTTTACCGCCTAGGTAAAGCATCAGTGAGATCACCAAAAGACCGATGATGTTCGCCTTAAAAATATTGGCTAACTCCACCCGTCTTCCCTGAACCCGTTTGGGCGTGTAAAGATGAAAAAATGCGTATAAAATCAAATAAAACGGTACAATAAGAACGCCAGCCGCCAGATAGACGACTGCCATTGCGCTCTTATTATGCCCTGTTACATTAAACCACGGCGTTCCATTGACGATAAACCACGCAAGTGCGTAGGCGCATGCAATGACACATGCGTCCAGCACTACGTGGAAATGGTTCAGCCGTTTCTGGTTATCTTTTATCATAGTATATCACCTGAATTCAGATTAAGCTCCCGGACCTGCCGGACCGCCGGGGCCTGCTGCATCGCTGTTTCCGGAATCCCCCGGTTCCTGAATCTCTGTGACCGGACTTTTCACACCAGAATTATCTGATGCACCCGGAGAAGTCTTTTCACTGGATGCCGATGTCTCTGCCGCCGTTGTGGTTGTAGATCCCGGTTTTGCAATGGAAGACTTCGTCTCCGATGTGCTGCCTGGTCCGGATAAAGAATCATCCGCCTCGGTTGTCTTATCCGTATGATTTTTCTTGCCGGGAGTCGTCGTTGTTCCTGGTCCCTTACTGCTGTTGCTCTTCGACTCTTCTTCCTCCCAGTCAATCCAGTCTTCATCCGGATCAAAGATCTCGTCCAATCCGATCGAGCTCTCGCTCTCGCCCTTCTTGGTCTCATCCCCGCTCTCGTCATCCGACTCGTCCGAAGCACTCGTCGATGACTTCTTAGCGGCATCCTTCGCCGCTGCCTGCGCGGCAATCCGGCTCGCCCGTTTCTTGATAAACGTCTGGGCGCTGACACCCTGATCGACCGGAACATGACCGATCAGCTTCGCATTCGTCGTAAGACCTGTTACCTGCGCGATATGGCTGCTGTACTCCTTGACATTGGACGGAACCTGATAATCTTCCTCATCAAACAGGAACTTATGAAGCTCTTTTACGTTGTACTCCAGTGTCTGCGGGATAACGCAGTCGCCGATCTTTCCAACATCCTGCTCGCCTCTGGCTGCCGGGAATCCGGCGGTCTCACCGATATGGAACTTCGCGATATTGCGTGCCAGCGGAATCAAATCCGTAATATCAACATTGGTTGCAAGCTGCGGCATGATCGTCTGAATCAGACAGTTGAGTGTCGCCCAGTCTGCATTTTTTGCCTTATCAAAGGCTTTCTGAAGAATAATTCTCTGACGCTCGGTACGCGCATAGTCCGTATCTGAATAACGGATACGTCCGTATGCAACTGCCTGAATACCATCCAGATGTACATTGCCCGCATGGGTCAGCTGATGAGAACCGATACCAGTCTCCTTTACTGTCTCCGTGATGAAGGCATTGATCCAGGAGAACTCTGCATCGCTCAGCTCGACATCTACACCGCCCAGAATGTTGATGGCATCCGCAACCGCTTTCCAGTTGAACGTCGCATACTGGGTAATGTTAAGACCCAGGTTCTTATTCAGCGCCTTAACTGCCTGCTCCGGACCGCCCTGTGCGTAAGCGGCGTTGATCTTATTATAAGAGTTTTTATCGTTGATATTCAGATAACTGTCCCGGAATACCGATACAAGGCGGATCTCACCCGTCTCCAGATTGATATTGGCAATCATGTTGACATCCGCGTTCGTACCTTTTCCGACATTCATCTGCCCGTGCTCACTTCGCGAATCGACACCGAAGCACGCCACGGTCATGTAGCCCTTCATATCATCGATCTGTTCCTGGGACAGGTTGACGTTCTTAACCTGGTCCTCGTTAAAATCAATCTTCTGCATAGAACCGAAGGTTCTGTGATACATATACCAGAACGCACCGCCCAGAATCATCAATATAATCACGACAATCTCCGCCGCAATGATCATATGCTTTCTGTGGCGTGCCGATTTACGGTAATGGCTGCCGCGGCGTCCCGAACTCTTTTTTCCACTTCCAGCGCTCTTAGGACCGCTGTAGCCGGAACGTACTGAACCGCTGCCCGCCTCACCTTTTCTCTGGCTATTTTCGACTGTACTGCTGACTCTTCTGCGGCTGGTGCCGGAAGCAGAACTGCCGCGCGAAGAATACCCTGCCTGACTGGCACGGCTGCTTCTGCCCTCGCGGCGCGCCCTCATGCGCTCCAGCTCATCATCCTCATAATTCATAAGCTACCTCATCTTTCACTTGCTTGCTGCCGCTCAGACATTGTCTGATAAGCAGCCTTTCTCCGTGTTGCATCTGCTAAACCATGACCGTTCACACATCGCGCAAACTCTAAGTTACTGTCCACACATACGCGCCCAGTAACAACTCTAACCTTTTCCTCACGATTTATCAGATGCTGCTTTTTTCTCGATCTGTCTCACAGCAAATTCATAGACATAGAGAAATGTCCCGGCTAAAAGTTCCAGCTCTATCGCCAGATAATTTTTAAGCCGTTCCGGGCGGTACGCCACTTTTTTACACTTCTTTGCCGTCCGTATGCCTTCTTTCAGACCTTCCAGATAATCTTTTCCAAACCCGAGTTTCCTGAAAAATGAATATTTCACGAAAATCCCCGCTGCGATCGGAATCGCATTTATGATAAGCTGTAAGCACGGCATATTTTTATAATTCAGATACACATTGTTGCGTGCCGCCAGCTTAACCTTGAATGAATTGTACTTGGAACCGCTGGTTCCGCTTCCGACGTGCCATACCAGCGCCGCCGGGCAGTATATATTATCATAACCCGCAATCCGGGCTCTATAGCCCACATCAATATCTTCCAGATAGGCAAAATGCATCTCATCGAAATAGCCTATCTCCTCAAATACCTCTCTCCTGTAGATCGCTGCGCCCGCGCACGCCGAGAATACCCGGCTTGAACGGCGGTAATGCGTAAGATCCCGTCCCACGCCGCGCTGGTACGCCCAGCCAAGCAGGGAATACATATCGCCTGCATCATCCAGCCTGTCCGGATGGTACATCTGGATCATCCGGCTGCTGACGGAAAAGATGCGCTCCGACTGACCGATCGCACGCACCATCTCCGCCACGAAATACTCGTCCACCCGGACGTCATTATTTAAAAGCAGCACATACGGTGTGTCTGCCGCCTTGATTCCGACGTTGACTGCGCCGGAAAATCCCGTGTTTTCCGGCAGGAAAATCGTATCGATCTGATGTTCCTTCAGCCACTCCACGCTTCCGTCCGTCGAACCGTTGTCCACCACCAGCGTCCGGAAATTCGGATACGTCTGTGCATTCAGTGAACGGATGCATTCGTCCATAAACTTTAACCCATTATAATTGGGAATAATAATTGTCGTTGTAATCTCCATCCCGGGTTATACCTCCAGATGATACGGTTCTCCGATTTTCTCTTTTTTCAGATCCCTGAGGGCGAAATTGGACTTCCGCAGCGTCAGGTTCGGATTGTAGTAAGGATCTCCATCTTTAAGGATCTCCGGCCAGCGCTCCGAGAAAATCCTGATCTCCCGGTTAAAACGCGCCACCTTCTCCGGCGTATCCTCCAGTCCTCTTGACTTCGACTCATAATGATACAGCAATGCGTACGGATTGTAAACCACTAAATGATTTGATGCCCGCACTTTCATGCAATAATCGATATCGTTAAATGCGACCGCCAGCTTCTCCGTAAAGCCGCCGACCTCATCAAAGAGCGCTTTCTTTGTCATCAGGCACGCCGCCGTCACAGCGCTGTAATCCTGTGTACTCATCGCACGGTGGAAATAGCTGTTTTCCGCCTTATGAAGCCCGATAAACGTATGCCCTGCGATGCCGCCGAAACCAACCACGACGCCCGCATGCTGGATCGTATCATCCTGATAGAGCAGTCTCGCGCCAACGGCGCCGACGTCCTCCCGCTGGCACAGTCCCAGCATCTCCTCGATGAAATTCTCCGCAATCAGCTCGGTATCATTATTTAAAAACAGCAGATATTCGCCCTTTGTGAAGGTCACGCCGAAGTTGTTGATCGCCGAATAGTTAAACTCGCGCTCCCAGGTTACCACATGGACATTGGAAAATTCCTTCTGAATCTTTTCATAGTATTCAAAGGTTTCCTTCTCCGTGCTGTTGTTCTCTACAATGATAAACTCAACATTGCGGTACGTTGCCCGCGTCTCAATCGCCCGCAGGCATAGATCCAGATCCGTATGGTGATCCTTGTTCGGAATGATGATCGATACCAGCGGTTCCCCCTGAATTTTATATACAGAGTGATAAATGCCGTAGTCCACACCTTTTTCCACGCGCTCCGCCTCGATACCGACGCGTTTATAATGATCCATGATCGCGCGCGCACCCGCATCAAATGCGTACAGCTTGCTCTCCGGGTTGCTCGCTGTCGAATCCTTGTGGCAGCGCCAGTGATACAGCACCTTCGGGATATGGCGGATCTCCTTCGCCTTCTCCGTACAACGGAAAATGAAGTCATAATCCTGCGCCCCGTCGTATTCCTGACGGAACCCGCCCACCTGCGCTGCCAGATCGTGGCTGACTACAAACAGATGGCAGATATAGTTGACGCTGCAGAGCAGATCGATATTGAAATCCGGCTTAAAATGCGGATCAAACAAAGCGCCGCCGTCCATATCCAGCTTGTCCTCATCCGAATAGAAGCAGTCGCATCCCGGATGTTCCTGTAACAGTTTCGCACACTCATAGAGAGCATTCGGTGTCAGCTTATCGTCATGGTCTGCCAGCACGATATAATCGCCGGTCGCCATATCCATTGCTGCATTCGTATTGCCGGAAATGCCCTTATTTTCGCCTAAAATTACGTATTTAAAGCGGCTGTCCTTCTTCGCATACTGCTCCAGCACCCGCTCGCAGCTTTGTCCTGCCGGACTGCCGTCCGCCACGCAGACCTCCCAGTTTGCGTATGTCTGTTCCGCGATCGAATCCAGCATTTCCCGCAGAAATCGCTCCGGTGTCTTAAATGCCGGAATCACGATCGAGAATTTAACCGGCGCGTCAAACACCTTTTTCCTCTGTTCCTCCAGCTCCTCCGCCGTCGGCTTCGTCAGTGAATACCACTCGCCGTAATCGTAGTCATTGTCAATTCCCTGCAGTTTGTGCTTGGATTTTACCAGCAGGGCTTTCAGACCGTTTTCCTTCCAGAAATCCAGGCAGACCCGCACAGTCTCCATGTTCATCAGATCGCGGATCTTCTGCATCCGCTTGTGCGCCACACTGCTGCGCTTGCGGATCAGTTCTTCATTATATTTAATGCGGATTTTGCGTCCCTCGCCTTTTGCGATCAGATAATAATCTTTTCCGCGCTCATACGGGAACTGGATATCAAATCCAAGCTCTTTTTCTACCGTTCGCCCAAAATAAATCTGGCTGACGTCGTCGCGGCGGGTCGCCACATACTGAAACCGAATCGGCTGATGTGCCCCATCTTCAACCTGATAGGTGATCTCCGTCTCCGGCGTCTTTCCGATCGCCCAGCCATTGAGCTGAATCGAATTTTCACGAATCCGAACTACATCGACATTACATTTCATGCTGTTTGCCCCCAACTTTTTTTACCGGTGTATCAAAATTCAGCCGCTCTTCCTCCACTACCAGCGGACGCTTCATGACTCTCGAATTGATCGATAAAATATACTCTCCCACCAGACCAATGAAAAAGATTTGAACCGACCCTAAAAAGCACATTCCAATCAGAACCGGCGCCATACCAGCCGGAAAATCATACCAGTGAAGCAGTTTCATCACCAGATATACAATCGCCACGATCATACTGATCGCCGCGCAGATACTTCCAAAGATCGTCGCCAGGCGCAGACCGACCTTCGTATAGGAGGTCACACTGAGCATCGCGGCATCGTAGAGCCGGTAAAAATTGTTGTGTGTCTTGCCTGCGCGGCGCTGCGGCTGGATATATGGGATCTCCTTGCGCTTATAACCAAGCTCCGCCACGATTCCGCGCAGAAACGGCGTCGGATCGTCAAGCTCCCGCAGAATCTCAATAAAATCGCGGTCATACAGACCCGAACCGGTAAAATGCTCAATCTGCTCGACATCGGAGAGTTTCTTTATCATCTTGTAATAGCAGCTCCTCAGCGCATACATGATCGGGTTTTCCTTGCTTCCCGTCTTGATGCCGATGACAATCTTGTAGCCATTTTCCCACTCATGGACATATTTCGGGATCATATCGACCGGATCCTGAAAATCTGCCACCATGCTGATCACGCAGTCGCCGGTACACTGTAACATTCCATAATACGGGGAATTGAACTGTCCAAAGTTTTTGGCATTAAAAATTGCCTTGATCCGTGGATTCTCGCTGCAGATCTTCCGAAGAATCGGGCGCGTCTGGTCCGTCGAATCATTGTCGATAAAGACAAGCTCATAGTCATATTCCGGCAGATCGCGCTCCAGCGTCTCCACAACCGCCTCGCTGATCGGACCTACATTCTCTTCCTCGTTGTAGCAGGGAATTAATATACTGATTTTTTTCATACTTTTCTGATTCCTATTAATTTGCTTTTTGTTTAAACTCTTCTGTTTCGTTCCACCAAATTTCGAACACAAAAAAAAGAGAAAGCCGCTTCGGCTATACTGCCTTTATTTTAAACGTCTTTCTCTCTTTTGACAACCTACAATTTTCTTAACGATTTTTGGCTGCTTCGCTATTTACTTGGCATAAACTGATAAAATATGTCCAAATATTTACCATTCTCTCCCGTCACTCTGCACAGAGGGCAGAAAAATCATTTCTGAAAAGCTAGAATTCTCTTCATTCCTTCTTCAAAATATACCTGTGGCTTCCAGCCAACCACCCGCTCCATCTTGCGGATATCCGGGATTAGATTGACGATTCCCTCTGCATTCGGCGGGCGGACGCCAAATTCCATGCTGCCCTGCCTGCCGCACAGCTCATAGACCGTCTCGACAAACCCGCGCAGCGGTCCTGTCTCATCCATCGGACCGCCCAGATTGTAGACACATCCGTGATCCGTGAGATTTCCCGCATATTCTGCCAGATCCGCCAGAGCGCGCCCCGCATCGTCAATATACATGAAGTTCCAGAGCTGCGTGCAGGCGGTCATCGTCATCTTCTCCCCTGCCCGGAAGACCCGGACACAGGAGGAAAGAAGCGACCACGGGTGATCACCCGGTCCATACGTGCTGAAAATCCGTGCATGCCCGTAATCCAGTCCCAGTTCCCGGCAGAGCACTTCCGCCTGCTGCCGTACTGCCAGTTTCGCGCGTCCATACGGGGAGGTCGGCTCGCAGACCGTCTCCTCGTCTGTCAGCTCGCTCTTGACGCCATACTCCGCCTGCGAACCTGTAAAGAGAAACCGCCGGCATCCGAGGTCTTTCGCCACGCGGACGGCATTCAGCGCGTCCTGCACGCTCTCCTCCTGGACTGACTCATTTTTCCGTGAATCACTCCCTGCACCGCGCCAGCCCATATGGAGAAACACATCGCATCCGCCCGGAATCCGTTCCGGCAGTTTCGAGAGATTCCCCAGATCCTCCTCCAAAATCGTGAGTCCCTGCGGAAATTTTCCATTTTCCCGCAGCAGATCCGCTTTCGTCGAATGTTCCCGCAGTACGGCGTATACCTGATGTCCGCGATGTAACAGCTCGCGCACCGCCCCCAGACCTACAAAGCTGGTGGCACCTGTGACAACTATCTTCATTCTATCGTTTCCTTTACTATTTTTTAATACGCGGAATCAGCATGATACGGTCCATCTCCTCGTCCGGCAGGAATGGGGACAGATCCTCCAGCGGCGGCGATACAAGCGTTCCGTCCGGCAGTCTCTTCGCCGCGGACTTTGGCTCAAAGTTCTGATCCAGCGTTACAAACACCTCGCAGATCACCGGGCCGTCCATCGCCAGTGTTTCTTCTACCTTCTCGCCCAGCTCCTTGTTTCCATGAATCGATACATATGGGAATCCATACGCCCACGCCAGCTTTTCCATACTCGGGAATCCAAGATCGCCGCTGTCCACGCCGATACCGATGAGCGGCTCGCCGAAGAAATTCTTCTGGGTCTGGCGGATGGAATGGTAACCACCGTTATTGATAATGAAGATCTTGATCGGCATCCGGTGGCTGACAACTGTCTCAAGCTCCTGTAAATTCATCTGAATACTGCCGTCTCCGGTGATCAGGATAATATCCTGGCTGTGATCTGCCACGCACGCGCCGATCGATGCTGGAAGTCCGTAGCCCATCGAAGCGATGCCGGAGTTCGAGATAAATCTCTGTCCCTTTTTCATAATATTTGCGTGTCCACACACAACATTTGCAGATCCATTCCCCACAACCACGATCTGGTTCTCATTTAAACGGCGGCTCATCTCATACGCAAATGCATATACGTTTGCCTCTGTCTCCGTGCCGCCGTTCATGTGCTTCGGCAGAACCACCGGATAATCATGCTTCCAGCCCTGGCAGATACGCAGCCACTCTGCCTGCGCGTCCTTGTACTCCTGCGTCATCGAAGCCGCGCCGTCCGCTTTTCCTTCCTCCGAAAGAACCTCGTCCATCACGGTCAGAAGATCCTTCACATCCGCGTGAACCGGCATGTCCACATGCAAGGTCGGCTTTTTCAGCTCTTCGGCATCGATATCATTCACAATCACATACGCCTCGCGCGCCCAGGTAGTAAAACGGTAACCGACCTGACGGAAACTCAGACGGCTTCCGAGCGACAGCACCAGATCGCTGTTCTGGATCGCGAAGTTGCCCGGGCGATCGCCGACGTTGCCGCCTTTTCCGATGTACAGCGGGTGTTCGTCATAGATACAGTCGATGCTGTCCGCGCCGGTCACAACCGGGATTCCCAGCTTTTCAACCACGCGCATGAAAACATCGTGCGCCGCGCCGATACGGATACCATTTCCGGCATTGATCACCGGACGTTTGGAGGTGCGGACTTTCTCGATGATCGCACGCGCCGTCTCCTTCGTCACACGCGCCGGAAGCTTTGCACGAAATTCACCCTTTCCGGCAGTATCCTCCGGGATCTCGGACGCGCTCTCTGCCGCCCAGCCGGTTCCGCCCGCCTCATAATCCTCCGGATCAAAGCCGATCAGATCGTCTGTCTCGATCATTGCCGCCTGCACATTCAGCGGAATATCCAGCCAGGTAGGACCCGGACGGCCGTTGTACGCCAGATACAGGGCTTTTTCCACACAGAAGCGGATACGCATCGGATCGATCACCATCTCACAGTATTTTGTCATATTGGCAACCGATTTGGTGATATCATACTCCTGATCGCCCATCGCGCGCAGGTGAAGTCCCGTGCTGCGCGCTGTCGTGTCATAACGCACCTGTCCAGAAATGACAAACATCGGGATTGAATCCAGAAATCCGCCCGCAACGCCGTTCATCGCATTGATGCCGCCAGGTCCCGTCGTCACGCACACTGCCGCAATCTTGTTGTGGATGCGGGCATACGCCTCCGCTGCCATCGCACATGCCTGCTCATGATGATTGTAGAGGCAGTGAAGCCCTTCCTGATGCCCCAGCGCGTCATCCAGATGCATCGCGCCGCCGCCCGTGATCATAAACACATCCGTGATGCCGGATGCGAGAAGCTTTTCTGCTATATAATTAGAAAGTTTCTGTTTCATTTTGATTTCCTCCTGAAAATACCTTGTCAAGTGTTCATATTATATCACACATATTTCTCTTTTCATAGCCAGCACGGCGTTTTCCCTTCTTCTGAAACGTTCTTTTGTTACTGCGAACAGTTACGGTCTTTTTTCTCAACTTATATTTTTCTTATGTTGTCTTGTGTTTTTCCTATTTCTTTTCTATAATAAAGGTCGGCATCCGATTCACATCGATATGCCTGAATCGTTACGGTTCAGTTTACTTTATGTAACTGCATTTTTATCATACAGAGGAACGTCTTATGAATCGATTAGCACAGAAAAAAAAGGTCTGCGCGCTGATTCCGGCGCGGCTTAATTCGGTTCGCTTTCCGGGAAAGGCATTGAAACAGATTGATGGGATTCCAATGGTTGTGCGGGTTCTCGCAGCGGCGCGGGACAGCGGTGTATTTGATGCCGTTTACGCTGCGACCGACAGCCCTGAGATTGCTGCTGTTTGCCAGACATATGGATTTGAGGCGGTTTTCACCTCCCATTCCCATCAGAATCCGACCTCCCGCATTCAGGAGGCGGTGACGATTCTGGAAGATTCCAAGTCTGCTTCTTCGCGGAAATTTGATTTTTATGCGATGATCGGCGGGGATGAACCGCTTCTGACACCGGAGATTCTGCAAAATTTTATGGAGCAGGCGCTTACTGTTATTACCTCAAAAGAGAATGTACAGCGTCCATTTCTCATCAATGCCATGGCAGATATCCCGAACGATGCCGAGACAGCCGATCCATCCAACATAAAAGTGGTCTGCCGCCCGGACGGCACAGGGCTTTACATTTCCCGTGCGCCAATTCCATTCCGCAAGGGGACGCTTGACAAACCTTCCCGGAAATTTGTGAGTATCGGGCTTTATACGCGGGAATCGCTCGATTTCTTCTGTCAGAGCAGACCGGGCATTCTGGAACAGATCGAGGGCGTGGATTTGCTGCGTTTCCTCGAATATGGGAAAACGATCCTATTTCTTCCCATCTGCGGATATACGCTTTCCGTAGACACCCCCGTCGACCTTGAAACAGTACAGGCAATTTTACACAGGAGGACTAGCACCCTATGAATAAGAAAACATACCGCGGCGTGATCTTCGACCTCGACGGCACGCTGCTCGATACATCCGAAGGCGTCTTTGCGAGCGTGCGCCACACGGTAGAAGCACTTGGAAAACCTGCCCTCGACGAGGCGACACTCCGCACCTTTATCGGACCGCCCGTCAAGCTGTCGCTCATCCGCCTCTACGGACTGGACGAGGACGCCGCGAACCACGCAACCGAGATTTTCCGCACCCAGTACAAGGATCACGACCTGCTGAAAGCCGAGCCATACGCCGGTATCAAAGACCTGATCCGCGCACTCCGCGCACAGGGCTGCAAGATCGGGGTTGCCACCCTGAAACGTGAAGATTATGCGCTGACTCTGCTGGAACATTACCATTTCACAGAACTCTGTGACTCCATCTGCGGCAGCGATTTTGCCAGCAAAATGACGAAGGCTGACGTTCTGCACAAGTGCTTAAAAGCTTTGGAGTTGTCTCCATCCGAGGCAGTTCTTATCGGTGATACCTCTTCCGACGGAAAAGGTGCCAAAGAGGCAGCTGTCGATTTTATGGCAGTTACCTACGGCTTCGGACCAGATACCGCGGAGGCATGGCAGGAATATGCGCCGGTTTATACGGCAAAGGATACGCATGATATCGGGGCATTTCTGGGAGTCAATTTTTAAAATTACAAACATAACAAGAGGACAAACATCATGAAACAAGTCAAATTACTCGACTGCACTCTCCGCGACGGCGGCTACGTCAACGACTGGGAGTTCGGTCACGACAATATTGTTACTATTTTTGAACGTCTGATCAGCGCGGGCGTGGACATTCTGGAAGTTGGTTTTCTGGATGACCGCCGCACCTTCGACCGCAACCGCACGATCATGCCGACAACCCAGTGTGCCGATCAGATTTTCGGCAAGCTGGACAAGGGAAATACGATGATCGTCGCCATGATCGACTACGGAACCTGCGATATTTCTAATTTAAGCCCATGTTCTGAGTCCTACATCGACGGCATCCGCGTCATTTTCAAAAAACATGTGATGCATGAGGCGATCCAGTTCTGCCACGAAGTCAAAAAACTGGGCTACAAAGTGTTTGCACAGGCGGTTTCGATCACCAGCTACTCCGACCGTGAGCTTCTGGATCTGGTTGACCTTGTCAACGATCTGGAACCGTATGCGATGTCCCTTGTAGACACCTACGGTCTGCTGCATCAGGATAACCTGCTGCACTATTTCCAGCTCTTAAACTACAACTTAAAACCATCGATCGCGATCGGCTACCACTCCCACAATAACTTCCAGCTCGCATACTCGAACAGCATGGAAGTCTTACGCGAACCGGCAGACCGCACCGTTTTAGTTGATGCCACCCTGTACGGTATGGGAAAAAGCGCCGGAAATCTTCCGATCGAACTCATTTCCATGTATATGAACACCGTATTCGGACGCAATTTCAATGTCAGTCAGATGCTCGAGGCGATCGACATCAGCATCATGCCGTTCTTCCGCAAGAGCCCATGGGGATATAACCTGTTCTTCTATATTTCCGCCTCCAACAACTGCCATCCGAACTACGTCCGCTTCCTGATGGATAAACACACCCTGTCGCTTAAATCCATCAATACGATTCTGGATGCGATTGAGCCGGAGAAAAAACTGCTCTACGACAAAGATTACATTGAAACACTGTACCGCAGGTATCAGAGCACAGAATGCAATGACGAAGCCGATATTCAGGCATTGAGTGCTTCCTGGAGCGAGCGCCCGCTTCTGCTGCTCGGTCCGGGAAAGAATCTGGAACTGGAAAAGGAGGCAATTCTTTCCTATATTAAGGCGCACAATCCGATCACAATCTCCGTCAATTTTATCCCGGAGGGAATTCCAATCGATTATGCGTTCTTAAGTAATTCCAGGCGGTATGTCCAGCTCAACAACCGCCTGCTCGAGCACGCCGACGCCCAGGGACGCCCGGTGCGCGTCATCGCGACCTCGAACGTGACGAATGTCAAAGATACACATTTTGATTACACCTTAAACTATAATTCCCTGATCGACCAGAATGCAGAGATCATCGATAATTCCTTTGTCATGCTGCTGAACGTCCTGACCAAAACAAGCGTCCACCACGCCGCCTGCGCGGGATTCGACGGATATACGGTCGATGGAGACAACTACTATAATTCCGCGATGGACTACCGGATCGCGCGGGAAAAATCACAGAGTATTAACCAGTATGTGATAGATACGCTGGAGAGGCTGGCAGGAACGCTAACGCTGGAGTTCCTGACGGATTCGAAATACGTAAAATAAAAAATTATATTTTCATATAGAAAAAGGGGTGTTCCAGCTGGTTCACCCCTTTTTCCACATCTCTCCACCCTTTCCAGCAACGCACACTATCTTTTTACGCATAATCCCCGTATAATAAGCCCCGTAATGCAGCGATGGATTTTCGCATTTTCAAAAAGGAGAGATTATACCATGCGTAAGCAAACTAAAACTTTAGCTGTTTTATCCGCTGCGGCTTTGTTCGCGGCTGCTGCACCTATAATGACAAATACGGGAACTTACAGAGTTCTGGCGGCTCAGAGCGGCTGGACAGAGGAAGATGGTCGTCTTTATTACTACGATGAGGACGGCTATAAAGAGACAAACACATGGAAAAAGCGGAATGGCGACTGGTTTTATCTCGATGAGGAAGGCGAGATTGCTACCAATCAGAGAGTCGATGACTATTTCGTCAACGATGAGGGGCACATGGCAAAGAACCAATGGGTTTCGGCTGAAAATGAGATCAGCTACGACAGCCCGGATTCTCCGGACGGCGGCTCCTGGCTCTATTTTGGCAAGGACGGCAAGATTGTAACTGCCAAATGGATGAGCATCAACGGAAAAACCTACTATTTCGACGAGGACGGACTGATGCAGACCGGGCTTCTGGAGCTGGACGGACAGACCTACTACCTCGGCGAGGAGGATGACGGCGCCAGAAAAACCGGATGGATTCTGCTGGAAACCATCACGAAAGACACCGACGATGAAGATGTCTGGTGCTATTTTGACACCGAAGGACGCATGATCGTAAACCAGATGGACCGCAAAATCGACAATGGCTACTACACCTTCATCGACGGCCAGATGCAGACAGGCTGGATCAATGTCGCGGAAGCTGGCTTTGTAAGCTCCAGCACACCTTCAAACGAAGCAGCAACAACGGACAACTCTGCCACAGACACTGTCAGCTTAAACGATTTCCGCTATTACGATCCGGAAAATGGCGGACGCCGGGCAAGCGGCTGGTACACCATTGAAGGGGCACCGGGCATCAGCGAAGAAGAAGAGCCATTTTCCTTCTTCTTTAAAAACGGAACTGCTTACTTTGCCGAGAAGGATCTTGCTATTTTCACCATCAATTCCGAGCGCTACTGCTTCAACGAGCGCGGTGAAATGCAGACCGGGCTTCAGAGCCTGAAACAGGCGGATGGCAGCTTCGCCTCCTACTACTTCGGCGACGACGGCGTGATGCGTACCGGCAAGCAGACTATTTACAATGATGATTTAGAAGAAAACCAGATCTGGTATTTCCAGACCAAAGGTTCCCTCAAAGGACAGGGCTACCATGGAGAGCGCGATAACCAGGTTTATGTAAACGGTCTTTTAAAGAAGGCGGATCCGGAACTCCGCTATGAGCCGGTTTCCATCGGTGAAAAACGCTACCTGGTAAACACCAGCGGCACCATCCAGAAAGCAACCTCTTCCTCCTCTTCCGCTTCCCGTCCGGAACTCGGAAAAGGGTTCAAGGATATCAAAGACAGCAATGATACTGCCTGGACAGTTGACACATCTGGAATCATCCAGTAAAATATAATATTGCATCCGTTCAAATACCGCAGGACACTTTTGTGACACCGCGGTATTTTTTCTGAAAGATGTCTTTTTTTATCGTTTTAAAAATTTTTTTGGAAATTTTTAAATTTTTTTCTAAAAACCAGTTATAATGTTCCCGATTAAAACGTATTATAATAAAGGGGATGTTTTCATTTTTCTCCCAATGACTCAACTCTTACTTCTACGGAGGCAACTCTATGCGTGGTTTAAATGTTTATTGCTGTCCAAACTGTGGACATTATGGATTCTTTCAGCTCGTTGCCAATGCGGTGTGTCCGCATTGCTCAATCGCCATGACTCCTCTTCCCATTCCGTATCAGGATTTCATGGACTTAGACTATCCACAACGGCAGATCCTGATTTCCAGACACATGATTAATGCGGCAAGCCCTTTGGATTCTAAAGCCAAACAGGCGAACAAGGCTAAGGCACCAGGGCAGACAAAGCCATCCGGCCGGAGCAAATCACCGGATGATGCAAAATCGTCGGATCAAAATGCAGCACCTGATAACACCAAATTGATGACAGATCATTCCGCAGCACCGGGTAAAACAAAATCGTCTTCCACTTCCTCGAAGATCCATCCGGATATTTCAAAAGATTCCGACAAAGAAACTCTCTATCAGGAAGTATTGGCGCTAAGAGAGAAAAACGAGCAGCTGGAGCAGACTGTCTCCTGGATGCATGATTTAATCTGGGAATTGACGCGCCGACTACATATTACACAGAGTAAATAAAAAATGCCGCATGATTCATTCTGGTTTAATAACATACCTTCTGAATCATGCGGCTTTGATATTCGATTTAGTATTTAATTTTTGATTTGATTGTTCACTTGCTCCATCTGGTATAAATGAGCCTCTTCTCTCCCATCTTATCCAGTTTCTCCGCTTATCCCGCCTTCTCCGTCTTACAGAGTATGTAGTGGTCAATCATCCGGTTTAAGCTTTGATTCATCTGATCCAGAGTTTTAAATAACTCCTTAAGCTCACGCTTTAATTCTTCATTTTCCTGTTCCAAAACGACCAATTTTTTAGCTTCATCCATAAACTCTCCTCCTTTTGACTGCCTGTTCTTCCATTCAGATGACCACACTGCATAACGCAGCTCTGCCAGGCGATCCTATCGTTTTTTCGTTTCATATTATTTATAAACCGATTTTAAGAAAAATAAAAGAGTCTATCGATCGCAAATTTCGACACGAAGCATCGCTCAGCTACTGTTCACACATTACTTTAAATTCTCAATCGACAAAGTTCGTCATTTCGGCTTTTCCGCCGAATCTGCCCGGATTTGCTGTCTATTTAATCCATTCTGTCTATTTGAGCTATTCTGCCTGTTCTGCTTTCTCTCTTGTGAGTGCAAGCCCAATCGCCAGCATCGCCCACATAATCGGTGTCGCGATCGGGAGGTTGATATTAACAACTGCCTGTGCTCCATAGCAGAGCACCGCCAGAACAGGCGCCAGAATCCAGGCGCACTCTTTCCATTTTCTGCACATTCTCACGCAGGCGCCGCCCAGAAACGCAAGATAGGATGCAAGCGCAAGCGGTCCCATTGTAACAAGGTACTGGAAATATTCGTTGTGGGCGCTCTCATAGAAAACTCCATACCGATCCAGCGCATCCTGCCTGAAATCCCAAGTCAGAATTCCATATGTGTCTGGTCCAAAACCAAACAACTGATGCAGGAACGGCAGCTCGCGATAGGACTGCCAGCCAATTCTCCAGCAATATCCCCGGTTCGTCCCCCAATCATCATCAAAAACAAGATACTGGGACAACGCGCTGTACCGTTCCGCATGTCCTCCCAGATTTGCATCATAGAAGACAAATGCCACTGCCAGGCATCCAAGAATCAAAACTGCACACCAGCCACGCCAAATCCATCGTCCCGGTTTGCTCTCTGGATTCGTCTGTTCCATCTTCCGTTTCCAAACACAGAGAATCCCCGCCAGAATCCAGAATAAAACGACGACTCCCTCCAGATAACGATAGCGCACCAACACGCCAAACACACCGCCCAGACCGATGACCTGATCGGCATATACTTTATTGACCGTATCTACTACCTTGATCACGGTCATAAACGTAGCCGCCAGAATACCATAATCTGCGATGCCCCGCCATGTCGTAAATAAAAACAGCGGCATCACCGCAAACAGCATTCCAAGTGATAAATATGCATTATCACTCTGTCCGGTAATCAATGCAAAAAAGGCCAGCGCCGAAACCAGATAATACCAGATACGGCGTCCCACTTTTCTCTCACTTACAAAACAGCCGCAGGCAACCGCCATCGTAAGCGCCACAAACGCCGTATATGTGTTAATATTTCCCAATGTAGATACAAACAGGTTTCCCTGTTCATTGCTCACGCCCTTTTTCCATCCCAATAAATCCATCTGGAAATAATCTGTGATTCCAAACAGACAGACCAGAACGGACGATGCCAAAAACACATCCAGGTACCATTTTCTCATCCGACCATACTTGCTGATCACAATCGTTCCCAGCACATACAGCGTAATCAAGAATAATCCGCTGAATCGTCCCTCATTTCCCCAGAACGACTCATACACATAGTCCGACAGCACCGTCGATATCAGTGCCAGCGCCCAGAAAACTGCCAGCGCCTTATAGGCAAATGGCTGCTTTTTTAATTCAGTCAGTCGAAACGCTCCCAAAAAGCGCCGCACATGCGCCCCGCCAAACCGCTTTAAGTCCATGCACGCAAATACTATCGCTGCGATCAGGCATGACGCCAGCATCGCAACCGTGCTGAGCCAGTAAAACTGATATTTCGATACCAGAATATCATAATAATAATTATGGAAATATAGCGGAAATGCCCCAAACACCACACACAGATACACCGACACAATCCATGAAAAAACCTTTCGGACTTTTCCCTCCCATGCCTGCTCTGCCAAAATGGATGCAGTCGGAGCTCCCTGCTCTCTTGCAATCTCTGTCTGTTCCATCACATTCTTCTCCTTTTCTTATTCGTAAAACCAGAGAAACGGCTTGTATCAGTATAGCATTTCGTTTTGTGGATAGCAAGGAAGGAAATCTTAAATTTCCCCTATTATCTCGTTACTGTTCACGCATACGTGCCCAGTAACGGAATTTGCCGTGGCTTCGCATTTAAATACGGCAAATTCCTGCTGCCACCACGTTTTCTTACGGCACTTTCGGTTCCAAAAGTGCCTACCTGTGAACAGTAACATTATCTCTCCCTTTTTTTGCAACTTGCGATACTTTTCCATATCCGAAGTATAATGACCTGGTAATGCAGTTAGGATTTCGAGAAAAATATTTCAAAAAGTAAAAAGGAGAGTGCATTAATTATGAGAAAGCAGACTAAATTAGTTGCAGTACTTTCTGCAGCAGCTTTACTCGCTATGGGTGCTTCCATGACTTCTTTCGCAGCTGGTTGGCAGAAAGATGACGCTGGTGTTTGGCACTACTATGATAGCGACGATGAGATGGTAACAGGCGAGTGGAAGAAGGACGGTGGTAAGTGGTTCTATCTGGATGATGATGGCAACATGCTGACAGATTCTTGGGTAGACGATGACTACTATGTAGCTGAAGATGGTCATATGCTGACTAACGAGTGGAAGAAGACCGTATCCGATGACGATCAGGATGATCCGGACGAGGATGGCGAAAGCTGGTACTACTTCGGCAGCAAGGGCAAAAAGACCACTTCTGATGATAAAAAGATCAATGGCAAGACTTACTTCTTCGACGAAGATGGTAAAATGCAGTATGGCTGGTATGCTGATTCTAACAACAACGTATACTACTTAGGCGAAGAGGATGACGGTGCTAGAACCAATTCTTCTTGGCTGTGGTTAGCTGCTCCGGATTCCGAAGATGATGATGAGAAAGATGCAGCAGATGCCGTAAGACATGATTCTCAGGATGATAATGATCCGTGTGATGAAGAAGGTTGGTACTGGTTCGGAAGCGATGGTAAGATGTACAATTCTACCAAGCAGAAGAAGATTAACGGTAAATACTACTACTTCAACGAGCATGGTCAGATGCTGTATGAGTGGATCAATGGTGTTAAAGCAACCATGGCTTCCAATGCAAAACTGGATAGCGATTCCATCACAGCTACCGCTTCTGAAGTACGTTACATGAACGTAGTTGAAGAGGGCTGGAGAGCTGATGGCTGGTATCAGATCGATGGTGCTGATGCACTTAAGGCAGGCGATGATACCGATTGGTATTACTTCAAAGACGGTAAAGCTAAGAGAGCTGATGACGGTGAGAAGAACTATACTCACTTAACTGATGACAATGCTAAAGTATATACCAAGAAGATCAAGATCAATGGCAAGAACTTCTGCTTCAATGAAAAAGGTCAGATGCAGACTGGTTTACAGATGATCGATAAGAAATTCTACTACTTCGACAATGATGGTTATATGAAGACCGGCAAGATTGCTAATGTTGAAGAAGAGGATGATAACTACACATACTACTTCGAGACCAAGAATGGTAAGAATGGTCAGGGTTATACAGGTGAGAAATCCGGTTACCTTTACTGGAATGGCAAGAGACTGGAAGCAGATGATGATTACAGAATCTATGTTGTAGATAAAAAATACTATCTGGTAAACAACAAAGGTAAACTTCAGAAATCTACTTCTAAAGAGTATGATGTAGAAAATCTTGCTGATGACGTTAAGTTTACGTTCACGAACACATACGAGATTCAGTCTTCTACTACCACTGACTATAAGAAAGCCGCTACATTACCGAAGATTGAGCTGTTCGACAATGTAATTTATCAGACAGCACAGGACGGACAGGGCGTTCAAAACATCGGTAATACAAATAATTATGAGGCAGCACAGGCAGCACAGACAGCACAGAACACTGGCAACTAGATAATCTATATCTCAAATAACATTTGATGATATAATAAAAAAGAAGAGCTGTTACACAAACATGTGGCAGATCTGAATAAAATGAAAAGGGTTGTGCACTTATATGGTGTTACAACCTTTTTTGCTAGAAACAATGTTACCATATTTAGTCAGAAAAAGAGCTGCCACATATGAATGCGACAGCTCTCCTTTAATTTAGAGAGATTAAGAAATATTTCCTATTCTTTTCACAAAAGAAACACATCTTTGCGTTACACTACAACTATCAAATTCAAGGAGGACGTAACGCATGATGATAGATTCTAAGACAAAATGGAGTGTCTGGGGGATGCTCTTTGGTATGGCAGTTGTGCTTGGAGCAGGAGTTGCATTTCTGGCTTTTATCTTGACAAGAGATCCGCAGATTCTGGCTTTTCTGTATGATAAAATTACCGTTCCCCAGAGCCTGCATTTTATTACAAATTTCAAGTGGCTGTTTAATCTGGTTGTTGTGTGCGTGACAGCAATTCCAGCAGCTGCTGTGTTGTATGTGAGTGAATGGGGATTTAGCCGCTGTGCTCAGGCAAAAGAAAAATAATTCTATATAAAAAAGTGTGATCAAAATTTCATTTAAAAAACTTGATCACACTTTTTATTATAGAAATTTATATGCAAAAAGTGGCATAAAGAGGGACTATTTTTTTATTATCTTCATATCTACCGGAATCAGATAGGAAACTGCTTTCCGAAAAATATCCAGCGTAGCGCGGAGCGGTATATTCTTTTTTTTAATTTCTACTCCATAGCTGGATACAATCTGCATAAAGGTCCCTGCTTTCTGTTTTCGATACTTCGCGCACTAGACAAGATGATACTGTAAAGAATACCATTTCCTCTACCTACGAAAGTAATTTTTCTTTCGTAAGAAATATACATTTTCCATATTTATATTATACCATGCATTTCTTTACAAGGAAAACATTTGTTCTGCATTTTGTTAAAATAATTGGCACACCTAACTCATCACTACTACAATATACTTATGGGTAATCC